>NZ_CP151102.1 GCF_038096175.1 Nostoc sp. UHCC 0302 | reverse complement strand
AAGCTTTCTCTAATAACTTTTGTTCTCTGAGGGCATATACAGCCACGTATGGCGGTTGAAAGCCGAGACGCAGCGTGGTGGAATTTGTACCTCTATTAGGTGCTACAGGAGTAGCAATAGATGTAGTTGATGGAACATTAGCAACTTTACTGCAAGCAGCTAAAGCTGCTGTTGATAGACCCAAGCTTAAGAAATCACGACGCTTCATTCTCATATAATCGCTCTCTTCGGGTTATTTCAAAGTGAAGTAAGAGAAATGACTAAAACCGTATATTGCCTGAGTTACTGAAAATATTTACTCGGCGTTTATAACCTGATACCTGCCTGTTTCATCAAAGGTCAAATGCCATCGCTGTCGAATCTGCTAAAGCCCAAAGGTGCATCTGGGTAGGCATTAGCAACTATAGCATCGTGGTAGTTCCAAGTTTCACGCTCAGTTTCACGGCTGATGACCATAGGGTTGAGGAGTGTTCGGACTTCGCGCCCAATCTACCACGCTGCTTGCTTCACTCTTTTAGTATGTGCGGGTAAGAGGAATGTCACGCTTGAAAACGTGAAATCTCGCGCTTGGCTATCTTGTTGGGGGTAGGGTTGCTCCCTTCGTGTTTAAGACAATTAAACTTTAGTTACGTCAAGGAGTTCAACATTTTCTTGATTTCCCAAACCTGCAACCCTACACCCCACACCCAAAAGCCAGTTATATAAAGGGTTTACGCTTAACTTAGTACCATTCTGGGTAAGAGTGCGATCGCACCTGTATTTTAAACAGGAAGATGAGCAAGATGAGCGTAAAGCACAAAGGAATTCGTACAACAGTTAGGAATATGAACCGCCGATATTTTCTTATAGGAACAGGGATGGCATTAGCGAAGCTTAACGCAGTTATCATCTCCACTGTCATCGCTAGTTGTACAAAAAATCAGAATTCATCTCAACAAATCAGCACTGTCAAAGTAGGAATTACCCAGTTAGTCCCGGAAGATATTCTGAAGTTTGTTCAAACAGAGTTAGTCACCGAGTCAAAACTTAAAGGTGCAGCTAGTCAAGTTTGGCGATGGCATACTTGCTAATAATGCGCTTAAAACTGGAGAAATAGATGCTTACCTGGGTCAGCATCAAGCCTTTATGGAAAACATCGCTAAGAGACTTAATCTAGATATAGTTATGGATTCGTGCATTTTTTCCTATATATTTGCACTCTATTCAAATTTTACCCATATAGTTGTGTATTTTCTTTTACTTGATATTGAATGCCTTGTTCGGCTTACACTTAGTTGTTATTTTGACGTTCATGTTTCTAAGTGCAAGATTTAAATAAATAAATAAATATTTTTAATATTGACTAAATACGTGTATTTACCGGAGAATAAACCTTACTTATATAAAATAGGGAGATAAACCTTGAGTAACACAAATTTGGCACTCAAGAAGATTACCACCGAGATTAGTGGAACAGTCTTCTCTTTGCCTTACCACGTAGCTCGTGATCAAGGATATTTTACTGACTTAGGAATAGAGATAGAGTTTGTCAAACGCAACTATGGTGATCGCCCAGCCAATATCACACTAATTGACGATCATCGCCAGGTAAGTTCTTTCGGAGGCCCTTCTCTGTTTGAGCAAGGACAAAGCACCCTTTACCGCGCTTGTGAGTGGGGACAAGTACGCCGTACATACGATAGTTCCCGTGGTGGACAGGTGATAGCCAAACGTGCGGCGATCGCCAGCCAAGCAATCATTGTGCGTCCAGACTCACCCTACAACATCCCCCAAGACTTAGCTAATGTACCTGTTGGTGTGAACTTTCACCACGGTTCTCACTACATCGCTATCCAAACTCTTGAAGGCTTCCTGGCTCCAGAGGAGATTAAACCCGGATTTCTCACAAGTGAGAAAAAATCATTGAGATGAGTAAAACTTAAAGTAAATTATTTTATACAACACTAAACTATAATCAACAACAGATTATGACAACGTGTAAACCGAAACTACAAAGACAAATATGATACATTCTAAACAATAAATACTAAAGCAAAGATTATTGAAAATGATAAATAGACAGCCTAAAGCTAGGGTTAAATCAATGAAATCTACCCAAGTTAAAGCTAATAACTATAATTCCAATTAGCTGAAAATCAACCAGAACAGTTTAGCCGAGATAAATAGCTGTAAGCTGTTGCAAAAATATTCTTGTATGGACAATCTCTACTAATAGCGATTAAAATATATCGGCTATTAACAGTAATAACGGCTCCCAATTTCAGTAACTTTGTACGAACAGTTCCAACAGTAGCATTTTTGAGTTCGCTTGTTGTTAAACATTGCTCTCGGAGAGCGTTTATCAAAATATAAGCAACAGAAGAAAACCACAGACGTAGTTGATTTCCAGCAAATGTATGAGTACTAGTTCTATCACTTTTTAGTGATAACTTCTGTTCTTTTAAACGATTCTCCATATCACCTCGTGGGCAATACTTCTGGGTATAAAGTCGTCCTGGAGGCACTAATTTAGTAGGGAGTGAAGTGACAACAAAACGAGTACTTACCCCTGACTTACTATACTCAATTTTTGAGACAACACGGCGATTACGGCTCCAAGATTTTAAAGTTTTATAATCAAGCGAACAATACCAAACTGAGTTATCAACAAAGGCTGCTGCTTGTTTTTTCAAGTCATCTGACGGAGTAAATAAAGTTTCAAAAAACTCTACTACAGTTTCCAGTTTTTGCGAATATTCAAGATAAGCCCGGTATTGGGTTGGTTGGGATAGTTGAATTAACCGACTATTCTGGGCTAACCCAAAGACATAATCTACTCCAACTTGAGATTCACACCAACTCATAATATCTTCTCTCGAATACGCACTATCTCCACGTACAATAATTTTCACATTATCCCAACGTAAACGTATTAGTTTTATTACTCGTTGCAATTCTGATAATGCACCCGACGCTGGATCTACATTAGAAGCACGAAGCTTTGCTGCAATTAAATGTTTACCGCAGAAAATATAAAGTGGAGCATAACAATATCCTCTATAATAAGGGTTAAAAAACACTTCTTCTTGATTGCCATGCACTAAATCATCAGTCACGTCCAAGTCTAAAATTATCTGTCGTGGTGCTTTGGAGTAGGATTCTAAAAATATTTCAACTAATAATTTCTCTATAGCTTCTGCATCATGTCCAATGCGATGATATCGACTTGATGCTCTTGATTCAACAGTTTCTGGACAGTGTTCGATACGATTTAAAGTGCTTTTACCTGCTAGGACTGGTAGTTCTTTTTCTGAACCCATTATTTTCCCTAGCGCCAGGATAAACATTGGATCGTGACGCAGTTCCTCGTGGTCGTTTAAGTCTTCATAACCCATTATCAAACCATATATTCTCTGCGTGATTAGGCTTTCTACTGAATGGTCAATTCTATTGGAATCTCGGTAATCTTTAAAACATCTTGCTACTCGCGATGTAATTTCTCTTTTTCGGTCTAGCTCCGCAATTAAAGTCAATCCTGCATCTGATGTTACCCTCTCACCCTTGAAATTAACTACGACTGGACATGATTTAACTTGTTCAAATTTGAACTGTTCCGGTATACAATCTGTTTTCTGAGGGGTCATGCTTAAAACTGCTGGAATTCATGTGCAATAGATATTTTGGCAGTTTTTGACTCCTCTTTTCTCCGGCTTTGTGAGAAATCCGGGTAAAGTAGTACACATTGAAGGTGGTGGACAAAATAAACAATTCAACCGCTTTGTCGCTTTGCGTGATGGGCTAGTTGATGCAGTTGCAGTCATGGAACCCTGGATTACAGTTGCCGAAAAACTGGGCTACAAGATTATCGCCGAGGCTCACTATGTAGGTCTAGAAATTGCTAGTCCCGATCTAGACGAAGAAAGTTTCGAGGCTATCAATAAAGCTATTCGTCGCGCTGTTAAAGATTTACAAGCAGATCCCATCCGCTATACAAAGTATCTGATTGATGACGTATCGGAAGAGATTGTCAAACTCGAACCATCAGACTTCCGGCGCAACCGCCTGCGCTACACCGACCCAGCACCATACTCGGAAACTGATTTTCACCGCACCTACAACTGGATGGTGAAGTGGGGACTCATTCAACCTGATGCAACTTTCCAGCAGATTGTTGATAACCGAGTTATTCCAGCTAATTGAACAACCGAAAAAAGTGCTGAGTGAAGAGTAAGACTAATTATTCAAGGAGTCTGATTTAACCTGCTTCAATAGTTATTGAATCAGGTTTTAAAGTCGGCGTTGTCTAAATTTAGGATGAATGGTCTCGCGCACAGAAAATAATAAGTTTTACATTTGATTACCTGAGATTTCATCCCCTAATTCAGCAACGCCTTAAATCCAAATTCCCACATTAATATTACTTGCTTGTAATTTAAATAAATCTTGAATAAGCAAATGCATACACGCAGAGACTTTTTAAAATATGCTTCTTTAGGAGTAACAACTGCTTTAGTTACACAAGCCTGTAATAACATAACTAAACCTGCTGCTAATCAAAGAACTATCAGCATTAAATTGGGGGCAGTAAGTGGTATTAACTCCATTGATGTTTGGATTCCCCAAGATTTAGGTTATTTTGATGCGGCTGGTTTGAATGCTGAAGTCATTACTTTTCAAAGTAGTGCCAAAATGAGAGATGCGCTAATTGCAGGAGAGATTGATTTCAGCGCCCAAGCACCTTTGCACGTTTATCTTTCTCGGTTGAAGGGAGTACCGTTAAATGTCGTCGCCAATCGTCGTAATCTAGTTGATACTTCCTTAATTGTCCGTTCTGATTTACGTTCTCAAATCAAGAGTGTTGCTGACCTCAAAGGCAGAAAAATTTCAGCTGGTGAAATTGGCACTTGGAGTTGGGCAGTTTTTGTCAAGTATCTGCGGCAAAATGGTTTGAACGATAAAGATGTTGAGTATGTTCAAAGTACAACTGCTTCTAGTTATACTTTGCTTAAAACTGGTCAAGTGGACGCAGCGATCGCAGGTGCGCCCGACCTCCACAAATTACTCAAAGAAGGCACAGTTTTTCAATTACTGAATGCTTTAGATCCACATGTGCATAAGAAATATTTTGGTGCTAACGAGGCGATGACTCGTGCTTGGCTCAGTCATGAACGCGTAGCTTCCGAAAAGCCGGAAGCTATTAAAAGATTGGTGACAGTCGTAAATCGCACTTTTACATATATGCACCAAACTGCACCAGAAGACATTCTTAAAGTAGTCGGTAAACATTTTGATAGTCAAAATTTAGACGCTATCCTCACAGGTCTGAATACCGAACTCAAACGCTCAGTGCCGAAAGATGCCTCTATCAGTGAAGCTGCTTATTTAACTGACCAAAGAGTATTTTTTGATACGGGAATCATTAAGAAAATGGTTCCTTATGCTGAAGGGGTATTTGATAAATTTGCCGGTTATCGAGCTTAAGGAGCAGCACAATTATGTTAGTCCCGACAATCACCACTCAAAATTTGAGCATTTCTTATTGGAGTAAAAATAAGCGAATTGACGCACTACAGAATGTCAACTTGACTATTAATCGTGGTGAATTTGTTAGCTTAATTGGCCCTAGTGGTTGCGGTAAGAGTACCTTATTAAATGTGATTTCGGGTTTAATTAGTCCGGGTACAGATGTCAGTGGTAGTTTCAATACTAGCGGGATCAAAGAAATTGGCTACTTGTTCCAAAAGCAAACTTTGTTACCTTGGCGGACAGTCATCGATAATGTTACTGCACCTCTAGAAATTCGTGGTATACCTCGAACTGAAAGAAGAAAGAAAGCCTTGTCCATGCTCAAAAAATATGGCTTGTCGGGATTTGAAAATAGTTTTCCCAGAGAATTATCGGGAGGAATGCAGCAGCGTGTGTTATTAATTCGCACGCTGATTTATCAACCAGATGTGGTGTTACTTGATGAGCCTCTGAGTAGTCTAGATGCTCAAACACGCGCTCTCTTACAAGATGAATTTCTGCGATTATGGCGTGATACCGGATGCACCTTTGTTTTGGTAACTCATGACTTGGATGAAGCGATCACCCTTTCTCAACGGGTATTTCTCCTGAGCGCGCGTCCTGGCAGAATTGTCAAGGAATTTACGATTGATTTACCCACAGAACGATCTGCGCTCGCCATTCGTACCGATCCCAGATTTCAGCAAATCCAGCGTGAGATGTGGTCAGAGCTAACTACACAAGTATTACAACAAGACCGAGGATTCGCAGTTTTTAAAACATAAAATGAAAACTACCTGCCGTAAAATTTTAACTCTCAAACAATCCACGCTCTCTGCTACTAATAAAAATCCCAAAATACCCAGTTTTCAAACCTATCAAATCCAAGGGTGGCAACGCTTACGACAACTAGCGATACAACTCACACCTCTGGCGGTAATTTTGCTAGTTTGGGAAGTTGGAACAGGAGCATTTAACATTAATAAATTTATTGAACCAGCACTAGTTGGGAAACCGAGTGTAATTGTCCAAGAGATAGGGAAACTATTATCTAGCGGTAGTATATTTCAACATATCTTTGTGACATTTCAAGAAGCAATGACTGGACTGGCTTTAGCAATGACTAGCGGTATTAGTCTGGGAATTCTTCTCGCTTATTCGCCATCAGGAGCAAAAATCATTCTTCCTTACGTTCAGATATTTAATTCTCTGCCTCGGATTGCTTTAGCTCCCTTTTTTATTGTCTGGTTTGGCATTGGATTACTCTCAAAAGTATTATTAGCAGCTTTAGCCGCTTTTTTTCCCATATTTTTTACAACTTATCAGGGACTCCAAAGTATTGAACGCGAGTTGGTTTCCGCTTTTCAGGTCATGGGTGCAAATCGTTGGCAGATGTTGTATATGGTTGTATTACCTTCGGTTCTCATCTGGGTAATTGCCGGAATTCGCACAAGTTTGGGTATGGCTTTAGTCGGGGCGTTAGTAGCTGAATATATCGGTTCAACACGGGGTTTAGGTTATCTATTAATGTCAGCCCAGGGAACTTTAAATGTTGATCAAGCTTGGGCAATATTAGTAATTTTGGCATCCATTAGCGTTTTCCTCGATTGGGGAGTGCGTATTTTAGAAGCTTACATTTTACGCTGGCGACCAAATCCTAGAGAACTGTAGTATTAGATAATGGCGTTGCATAAATGCGGGATGAATTAATTAAATATAGGTATCTGTCCATACTTGAGATAGTGGAGTAATAAACAAATAGAGTATTTGAGCATATATACTGACTGTTTTGGAATAACATAATATTTTACAATATAGACATGTCAAATAATGACGTAAGCGTGTGTTTTCTCCTTCCACTCTGGTCATGTATTTTTTGCTAATAATGTGGTCTTATGAGTCAATAAAACTCGCGTAAACTGGCCATACATCAGTCACATAAAAATAACATTGCCATAAACAAACGATATCCCATAACGGTTGGAATGTTTCTGCACTGTGGTCTCCTAATACCCAAGCAAAACATCTTTCTGGAAGTGATTGACTACTGTCTCTAACCAGATTTTATTTTTTTTTGAGCTAACAAAAGTCTCTAATTCGTCAAGCTCTCCAACTAGTGGTATTTGCTCAATGGGTGGAGCATCTGGGAGTTTTTAACTTTTGTGCTACCCGCTTTGAAGCTTCATTTTCTGGGCGTCCCTCTGGTTTCCAGCAACCAATTCTAACAATCATTTCACTGCTAGCCCGTTCTTCAACTGCCCACATTCCATATCCTCTCAAATGCTAATGTCCTAAAAAATTCAGCATCATAAGTTCCTGGATTTCAGCCTTCAACTGCTGCCCAATCAATTATCAAATCTAATTCTGACCTCCTCATTGCTCGAATGGTAAAATTGTCCATTGTCATTGGTATTATCTTGGTCATAACACTTTTTTATTTTTATCTTATTGCACAGCGATCGCTGCAAGCTGTTTCTCCCTTAGTCACACCCGTCATGCCGTAGTTCATGAAGTGCTTGGTGCAGTCTTTGGTGAGCATTAATCGTTGAGGGAGTTATCTTTTCCATATTCAGACTCTAGAACATTCAACAACTTTTCTTCCACCGCAGTCAGATAAGCTCGATTCAGCTTGCCCAACGACTGCAACAGACTTTTGACTGTTTCCTCCAGTGAATCGGAGTGTATCCTAGCGATGCGCTCACAAACCACCTGCATCTGCTGACATTCGGCAGGTAAGTATTCGTAAGATTTCAGGTATTGCAGCCCAACCGTGTACTCACCATCCCAGGTTTTAATAGTACAACTGAAATCGTTTACTTGGCTGACTATACCCCAGCAGCCACCCTTGCCCCTGAGTTCGGGATTATCCTTTGCAAGGATTTGGCAGACTTCACCTAGCTGGTAGGTGTTTGGTACTCTGGTTCGCTCAATAATGCACTGCACCACATCCTTCACAATCCTACCACTTGGGACTTTACCACCGGCAACCTCAACTGCCTTCTGCCAAGCTTCTCTTTGTACTTCCGGCTCTAACGGAATTAAAGGTCGCAACTGATATTCGTTGATCGGTAAAATTTGTCCTTCATTAGAATCTGGGGCAGATGTGTCCAAATCATTTTGAAAATGTGTCCTATTAGTTATATACACCTAAATAAATATATAAAACAACAACAACAACGTTCTTCTCACAAACCTTTTCGCAATGTTGTGTAAATAATTTCTTGAGGGGGGACAAAAAGGGCTAGAATGCAGATAAAATAAGCCTCATAGCCCTTTCTCCTTGTTGATAATACTTACGCTTATTAGGAGCTAGTGTCATTAACTCAGCCACCAATTCATAAGAATTTTCCATGAAATCGACCCAGTTAGACCCATATAATCCAATATAAAAACTGCTATGACGGCGAACTGTCCGCCCAGATTCTTTAATTCTGCCTACATATTTTTGAACACCCATGCGTTTAATTTTTTGACCAGATATAGTTGCAGCCGTGTATGCAAGTGAGATTAATAATATTAGGGAAATTAGCCTTTGACCTGATACATTAGTATCTTCTAAATTATAACCACCGCTTTTAAAATCTCTAAACATTTCCTCAATATCAAAACGTTGTTTATAAGCCTTAATAGCCGAATCTAAATCATCTAAATTAGTCAGAATAAACCAGCCCTCTTCCGGCGCAACTCCAAAACGTTTCCGTTTCCATTTAGTAGCGAGATTAAAGCTAACAAACCCTTGAGATTTCGTATATTTAATACCTTGGTAAAAGAAGGAAAGACCAGGTGCTAAACCCAAATCTCTTAATTGCAGCCAAATTTCTGGTTCTATTTCTATAAATGCGTCCTTTTTTAAGCGTAAGCAGAAATATACTTTCTGCTCTGTGAGCCAGTTAGCCAACTTTATTGAACAAAATTCTCGGTCTCCTAACACTACAATTTTATAATCCTTGAAAATCGGTAATGCTTTTTTAAATACTGCTTCTTGTTCATCAAAATTACTTGAGCCTAACTTGTCTAATAGCTCAAAATATATTGGGATAGACCTTTTGTCCCAAACCACGCTAATCATTAATAGATTAATGCATCCCCAATTAGTCCGATCTATAACTACATAAATAACTTCATTTAAAGGAAAATTTATTTCTAGCCAGCTTTTGATAATTGGAAACCAAATTTCTTCAACATTGATGTAATTTAAAGATAAAAATCGCTGAAGTTTTTTCCTTCTACTTTCAAATAGTATTGGTATTGGTAAAGCAGTCGCTAGCGCCTCAAGGCTAACAGTTTTAATAGATTGTAATAAACAGATAAGGAGTTTTAGTAATAAGTATTCAGTACGTCCAAGCTCTCGCTTGAGGTGTGTCTCGTAGAATTCTGGTAATATTATCATTAAATAGAGCTTATTGCGAATGAATGCTCTTTTTGTTTTACCACAAATTGCTACACTCGTTGCCCTATATCTATTTCAGGGTATTTCGTATCCCCTCAAGAAATAATTTACATAGGTATCTAACAACGTATAAGATATTTCTGCCTCAGAAAAGAATAACAAGCTGGCGGAAGCATATTTTCGAGAGAGGAAGCAGGGGCAGGAAAGTAGCTAGTAGAGTTATATGCTCTGATTATTATTTAGTAATTTTAAAGAATAATCAGCAACAGGATTTCAACGTTGTGTAAACCATCCATAACGTCAAGTGCTTATCCATTATACGTTGTGGGCGCTGTGGTGTATATAACAATTTGGACACATTTTCATGAGATTATCCACAACCACTGTACTTTCCATCAACCTGTACGGATAACGCCGCTCGAAACCAAAACGCTCTCGGCAGTATTCCTCAAAGGTTTTGTGCGTACTTCGGTACAGTTTTCTGTCTCGTAATTGAGTTAAGGCTTTACCCGCAAGGTAAAACGCTTTTTCTACTTGCCGTTCCAAATGCAGGCGATCGCTTTGCTCTTGGTCTGTCAATTCGGGAATTTCAACAGCAGTTACCGTGATAGTTGCTGAAGCAGGGTTTTCTTCTTGGGAGGTATCTTTATTTGTAGAGCTATCTGGTAGTGTACTGTCGCTAGATGCAGTAAAAGTGGATTTTTTACGCGAAGATGGTGGTTTAGCCATTATTCCACCGCTTTTGGTTCATTTACATTTGCTCAACGTCGATTGCAAATAGATTTAAACTATGGTGCATAGTAGCAATCGCGTTCAGACTTCCTATTTCAGTCAATAAACTAATAAAGCTTCTAATCAATTAGTACAGGCAGTCAGAGCATAGATTAAAACAATCAAATACTGATTCCCTATGTACCTATAAACTTCACTTAGTCGCCAGTTAGTGTTTTATCTGACTTCTTGAACTAAAGCAGCTTTCACCTCAGCATCAAAATCTACACCAAGTGCTTCAGAAAGTTTTCGTAAAGTCTCGCGAGGCAAAGATTTCGCTTCTTCAGTTTCTATACGATAGAGATTGCCAACGCTCATACCTGCTTGAGCTGCCACCCATGTTGGGGATAATCCCTTAGACTCTCTAATCTCCCTAATTCGACTGCCTAAACTAGGCAGGTCAACAGACAAAGTAACTTGCATTAAGTTCATAATTTCACGCCTCCATTAATTTAACCAAATGATAGCGCTTCTTTCCTCCTTTATTAAGCTATGCTTATAAAGCTTAAGTTATTCAGTGAGACTTGACAAGTTTTGCTTAATTACCTAAACTTAATTATAGAAGCAAAATAAATTACTGTGCTTCAAGACTTAGTCTTCTCCACAGCCAATAGTGCTGTGAAAAACAAAACCAAAAGGCGATCACCGCTCCGGCCAAGAAACGCGATCGCCTAATGTAAAACACCACCGTACAGATGGAGTACCACTAAATTATGACTCACATCATCTACAGCCAACAACAGCTGCAACTCAAATCGATTGCCCGACTCAAGCAAATCTACAGTGAAATCGGCTGTACACTCGAAGTACAAGACAAACGCTGTAAGGATTCTTGGATTACTGCCATTATTGATTATCAGTCAGCCCAAGCTCACAAAGTTGTTGACGAACAAGTGATCGCTCAAGCCGAACTCAACAACTACGTCACCGCGCAAGCTCAAGCCGTTGCGCCCGAACAACTCACCCCTGTAGAAATCTCTTTTGACCATCACGAATATTACGCTGGCAATCAACTGATTGCCAGCATCAGCCATGACGACGACCACTTAACGCAACGCTGGGTAGTCATGGTGGAGGGTGTAGAGAAATTCCGTGCTAACACTTGGGCAAGATGCCATCGCTTCATCCTGTGGCACCTAAACAATTCGCAATTACCAAGTCGCAATTCGCAATTAAATACCATACCTAAAAGTAAGAAATTTTACACCTGTAATGATTCAATCCACAATTGCGAATTGCGAACTGCGAATTGCAAATTGCACCAGCAAGGCACACTCAACACACTACCAATCCCACAAGTAGAAGAACTGACATTTTTAGAAATCTCGTATTACGACCAAGAAGTACATATTGGTGATTATCATACTGATAGTTATCTAGTAGCCAGTATCAGCTTCGACCACGACAACTACGAAGATTTATACTGGCGGGTGATGATTAACGGGCAAGAGATTTACCGAGACATTACACCTGCACTTTGCTACGAATATATCAAGCAACAGTACCAGCAAGGCACGTTACCAGTACAAGAGCAGTTACCAGAGGAAATCTGCACGACTAGCAACGAAATCATGTCCCAGATTTTCAACGAATGCGAGAAATTCGGCTTCGATATCCTCGACGACGGGATTTATAACGGTGATCGCAAACTAGGTGAAGTAGGGCAGACTAACGATAGCTGGTGGTTTACACGCGCAGCAGACGATAACCAGCAGCGCATACCATGTGACTCAGTTTTGGATGCCGTGTGGTGGCTGTCAATGGTGGAAGTCCTAAGCAATGCAGAAGTGGCTAACTGTGAGCAATTATTAGACCTCCCATTTGAACAGTTAACCACCCATGACTGGCAGCGGCTACGGGAGTATGAGCCTGTAGCAGCGTAATTCCAATTTCCAGTTCGCAATTAAACTGCGAATTGCGAACTGGAAATTGCGAATTGGTATTGCTCCCCTGCCTCATCATCCCTTCATTCCCCAATCACAACAATGCAACCCACAATATCCATTCCCCGACACTGGGGCTACCCTCGCTTTGCTTTGGAGCAGCGTACTAAGCAAGGCAATTCGCAATTGATAATTCGCAATTCGCAGTTAAAGATAATTGCGACTTGCGAACTGCGAATTGGTAATTGTTTCGGTTGGCGTTACGCTTTGATGCCTAACAAAAACTCTGACGAGATATCGTACTTGCAAGAGAGTCAAATTCAGCCGCTCTCTCCACAGGAATTGTTCACACAAATCACAGCAGAGATTGACTTCTACCAACGTCAAATATCCATCCTACAACAACAGTTATCAATAGTCACTGGAGGGTTCACTAATGGCTAAAGTTGTTGATAATTATGTGGAGCGAACTTCAGCTAGGTTGTTGCGTTCGCTCCGCCGTTCTGGTGGTTCTGCTCCATTACATCGCATTCAGTTTTCGGAAACTATCATCCAATATCTGCTCGATAAGAAACTAGTCCAAGTGCAGAACACTGGATACGGCTTTTTACTAGAGATTGCTGAAGAATTTTAACCAATAGGAGCAATGAAAAATGCCTCATCCGCCTCTATATACACTAGTTGATGCTGCAAAATTTATTCTGAATGAGATTGCAGTACATCCTGATTTCAAAGTACTCAACTATCACCCTGATTTAACTATAAGGGATGCTCAAACTGCACTGTCTTACCTCAAATCCGAGCTAGAAAGTAATTGCAGACATAACAATATATCGGATTAGAACGAAAGCGATTGCTCGAATGAGTACTTGTTTGAGCGATTGCTACATACAGAAAGTTAATACTCCCTTCTCAACCAACTACACACTACAGAAAAATATGACTACTGAAATCAAACTCGGTCTTTGCAATCCACCTGAACCAGTTTACTTGTATGTCAATCAGGGAGAAGTAAATGGGGAATCTTATGTTTGGTACAAGTTTGATATTAATCAAGATAAGAAAATACCAGTGACTCAACGTGCATTGGCTGGGTATTTGTCAGAATTACGATTGATAACTAAAGAATTTCAAGGCAAGGATAATATTAAACTTGAGATTGTTGTCAGCGCCGATGAACTTTATGTTATAAGAACTTCGGTAGAGACTAACTTTGCCAAAAGCTTTCTTCTAGCTGCATCATGTATCCAAAATTTTGAAAAACCGCTAATTATTGCTGCTACTGCTGGAGAAAAAAATACAGTTTTCTGCAATCTTTATGATGCAGCGACTAAAACCAGGATCAAGAGAGAGTGGAGTAAAGATATCGATTGGGCAAGTATCATTCATGATATCCAATTTCTTTTATGTGGCACATCTTCAACTATTCCACCAACCCCAAAACTTAGTGTAGTTTCTCAGCCAGTCCACCCACAGGATTTGCGAGTACGAAACATTCGTATATTGCTGGATTATCCAGTTGATTTAGTTAAAGAGTGGCTGCAATTTAAAGATGTTGACCGTCCTAGTTTATTACCTGAAGAAAAGATTGATGAGCTAATAAGAATGATGTGTTTAGCTTGGGCATCGGACAAATGTAAGCATCCTAATCATGCGGAATCTTCTTATCAAAAGCAAGTTGTTGATGCAGTGGCTAACGGTGGTGATGAGTTAACAGCAATCAAGACATGGATGCAACACTTGCAAACAGTAAAAGCTGGGGTAGTGTAACGCGTTTCTGAATATAGGAGTCAGTAAAAATATCACTTCTGACTTCTATAACACTCCATTAATCATATTGGAATTACCAAGATGAAAGTCATCGTTACAGTTGTTGAAAAAATCACAAGTGAAGCCCATATTGATATTCCTAATGGGCTTGATGAACCTGCTATCAAACAATACATTACCGACTTATACAACAGTGGGAAAATGCTGACTGATTTGAATATTTTTCGAGTTGACTTTGAATCAATCAGCGCCCGAATTGTTAAAAGCTGTTTTCCCAATGATTCCATATCTGCATAAATCTAGGAAGGCTATATATGATTATCAAAACTACAAAATGGACTGAAGAAGAACTCACAATTCTTGAGGCGAAAGCTGAACTTTATACCCCCAAACAAATTGCCTCAATTCTTAAAAGACACGGCTATTTCCGTACACCCGACGCTATTTCTACCAAGCTCTGGAATCTGGGTTACTCCACACGCCCATTTCTTGATAACTATAGTGCTGCTGAAATTGCTCGTATCCTTTGTGTTCATCCTACAACTGTTTCCGGCTGGGTAAGACGTGGCTGGCTTTCTACTGTAGGCATTCTGTTAGATATTATCAGATTCGTAAATGGCATCTTAAAAGGTTTTTTGACAATCCACCACAGCATCTTAAAAAGCGCATTGCCGAAATCGACCCAGAAGCCATTAACTACTTGCTAGGGAGACGAGCATCATGATTGACCACATTAACGCGCTAAATCTGTGCTGGTACATCTCGCCACCTTGGGGTTCTTGCATCCCACGACTTGAAGTCAATCTGCTCGAACGAGTCTACATCTGTACTACGAAAACATTTGGTTACTGTTGCGGGGTCAAGTGGAAACAGGACAGATGGATTTATGCGGTTGCCTGTGCTGGTGACATTATCCACACCACAGAACACGAAATCATCGGTACTGGGGAGATGCAACTGGCTGCTATAGAAAAACCTGCTTTCGTTCTCGGCGATCGCGTGATGTTGCGTTCTGATTTTGGAAGAACAAAGCAACGGCTGATTCTGGGGATTCAATTACTCAACAGGTCTTGGTTTTACTACGTCGAGTGGATGCCCCCTGTATTAGAAGAAGTCACCACCCTAGATGACCGACTAGCTTTTGTAGCCCAGAAGGATTTGGCGCGAGTGCTTTTTTAGCGCGATCGCCGTTTTGAAAACATTAGGAATCAACATGAATTACTCAATCAACCAAAGCATTTCAATTACTACAAGGGCTTTACCTCCTGTTGAAGAACGACTGCATACTTTGGTCGAGGGGATGAAGACTTTAGCTGAACTTACAGGTGGTAAGCTCAACCCTGACCTCGAACAGCATTTTCTGGACTGCGCCGCCAATATTCTGGCTGAACATAATCGACAACACGCAAGCCAATTTGTCGGTAAAAAGCCACGGCTAATGGTCAAAAAGTAAAACGACCGCACACAAGAGAGTAGGTGTAATCGCCTGAGTTTTTGGATTGAAAGGTCATATCTAAAAGCGCATTTATCAAATATTACTTCTACTCTTTCTCTTCACTTTTTGCAATTCCCCCTGGTCTTTACCTCAGATCACACAAGTAAAAATTATGTCTCAAATCCAAATTGCACAAATCATCCAACAGATTAGAGAAGAAATTGAAGTAGATGCTAATGGTCATGCTAAGGCCAGTGTTCGGGCTACAGCAAGACTGGCTGGTGTCGATGAAAAAGCAATTCGTAGCTCCTTAGACAGTGCGGAACTAAAACCTTCTAAATTAGCTACAAATCTTATGGAGCATGGCTTTCAAGGTGCGGAACTACTGATATGGAAAACTCAAGGCATCCCAGAAAAAGGAATCGCAATCATCTTAGAATACTACGCCTACGATGCCGGGAGATACTGTACTCCTCAAGCCCGATTAGTTTGCCGTTCATTCAATACTATCGGTATTCGCGCCTGGATTCAAGACAAATTGGGCTGGACTAAACCTGCCGCACCTGCCGAGACAGCAATGACCCAAATACAATTACTCGCTGCGATTGCTAAACATTTGGCAGAGCAAGAACAGCGTTTATTGGAGCAACAACAACAACAGACGGAAATCTTGGTGAGAATTGCTGCGGTTGAAGTTGAGCAAGACCGTTTCAACACCCCATGCGGTCACAAGTACAGCATCATGGGTTTCGCCAAACTCCAGGGGTTGGAGATATCCCGTAAAGAAGCCAGCAGTAAGGGAAGAAAGGCTAGTGCATTGTGTCGTCAGCAAGGAATCGAAATAGAACGCATTCGTGACCCACGGTTTGGACGAGTCGGTTTGTATCCCGAAAGTGTTTTGATTGAGGTTTTTTCCACCGACCAGAACTAACCACTATACGTTTTAACTGGACAAACTACCATGCAACAACTCGATTTATTTCCCCAATCAGCCCCAGCATTACCTGTCGCCTACTATCCCGATTTCTTAGAAAAGCAACAAGCCTCGGAACTTTACCAACACTGTTTGAAACTGGAGTGGCAGCAGAATTACATCAGGATGGTCGGTAAAACTATGCCTGTTCCTCGCCTCGAATGTATTTACGGCGATAAGGGCTGCAACTATCTTTACTCAAAGAGTGTCCTTCTCAAACCACTATGTTGGACAGACGAACTGTCTAACATAAGGGATTCTATTACTGCCCTTACAGGATATAAGTTCCGCATCGTTATCGGTAACCAATACCGCAGCGGTATCGATTCAATCGGTTGGCACGCTGACAATGAAGCATCAATGGGATTGGAGCCGGCAATCGCATCAATTAGCCTGGGGTCGTGTCGCAAATTCCAAATCAAACCCATCGGTGGCAGACCAACAGACTTCTGGCTGGAACACGGCAGTTTACTTGTGATGCACCCAGGCTGTCAGTCCACCCATCTGCATCAGGTTCCGAAGACGAACAAAGTGGTTGGCACTCGGATTAATCTTACCTTCCGTCCGCACATCGGGAGTAAATAAATCACTAGCATTGCTAGTTTCTATGTTTTGAGTTCTCACCAAATTTCCAAAAATAGTTTATTATATTCGTGCTTTAGTTCAGGTGTACTACTGCTTGATTTACAAGTAATAACAACAAGTCCTGAACTTCGGGTTTTTAAGCACTGCCTATTTTTTGAGTATTGCAAAGCGGTATCCAGCTATACCGCTGACTTTTCCATGCGTCTATAGGAGGGAATATGACCACAACAACTAATCTTGAATCTCATCATTTACAGGAATGGTTAAATAGTGGCGTTGACGAAGAAATAATTTCCCTGAATGTGCGTTCGCTCTGCGGGAATGTACCACATGAATATCTGCTCTACAGTCCCAAAATCTCCCGCCGCAACGATGGACGCCTGAGAGATCGCGATTTGAATAAATACCAGCACATAGAACTAGGCGGCTGGTGGTGCAGTGGCGTTGACCCTCTTAACAACTATGTTCTAATGCTCTGGGGCTGCTTCAAACCTGACTTCCCCAGACGTGACCGCCAAAAGATTCATAAATTCATCAAATATGAACACCCATATAGAGAAGAAACACGCGCTTTCTTCCTGTTAGTGCCGAATCGCATCTGGGTGAAAGCTTCCAACCGTAGCGGTATCCCAATCACTCAAGAAGATTTAGAACACCCTGGCGGCTTCTGGCACTGGGTTTGGCGGCATAATGTATCAGTGACAATCGTTGAAGGCGTCAAAAAAGCTGCTTGCTTACTGACTGCTGGTTATGCAGCGATCGCTCTACCTGGGGTCAATAGTGGCTACCGTACACCCCAAGACGAATATGGTAACGCTATTGGTAAACCCTCTCTGATTCCCGACTTGAAACATTTCGCAACACAGGAGAGAATTGTTAACATTTGCTTTGACCAGGACAACTTGCCCCAAACTGCCCAACGGGTGAGAACCGCCATCAGTCGCATGGGACGGCTGTTAGTAAATGAAGGTTGTTCCTTGCGAGTGATTGATTTACCGTTAGGGCCAGAGAAAGGGGTTGATGATTTTATCGTTGCTCACGGTCAGCCTGCCTTTGATGCACTCTACAACACTGCTGTTGCTTTGGAATTATGGGAGATTAAGCTGTTTACATTGCTGACTTATCCGCCAGCGATCGCACTTAACCAAAGATTCTTGGGTCAGTTGATTGCACCCGTTGGGGAAAAGCTGATTGTCCTCAAAGCCCCAAAAGGAACTGGTAAAACCGAGTGGTTATCTACTGAGGTGGCCAAAGCTCATGAGCAAGGGCGGCGCGTACTCATCATCACCCATCGTATTCAACTGGGTGAGGCGTTGTGTAACCGCTTCGGTGTTAACTATGTCAGTGAAGTTCGCACGAATGATACTGGCGATTTGTTGGGTTACGGCTTGTGTATTGATTCGTTGCATCAGCAAAGCCTTGCTCGTTTCAACCCCAACGACTGGTCAAACGATGTCATCATTATTGATGAATGCGACCAAGTTTTCTGGCATTTGCTCAACTCTACTACTGAGGTTGCCAAACGGCGGGTATCTGTTCTCAAAAACCTCAAACAGTTGATTCAAAATGTCTTGGGTAGCAGTCAGGGTAAGATTTACCTATCTTCTGCTGATGTGTCCGATACCGATATTAAGTACGTTCTAACTCTTGCTGGTGAATATCGGGTTAATCCGTTTGTTATCGTCAACAATTATCAACCCGTATCTGGCAAGTGCTTCAATTACTCCGGCAGTAACCCCAAGAATTTGATTGCCGCTCTTGATCGGGCGATTTCAAAGGGAGGACATCATTTATTATGTTGTTCTGCCCAAAAAGCCACATCTAAGTGGGGAACCCAAGCGCTAGAGCAACGATTCCGTCGCAAATTCCCTCACCTGCGGATACTGCGAATTGACAGCCATTCTGTTTCAGAGTCAACGCACCCAGCTTTTGAATGTATTGCCCACCTCAACGAGATTCTCACGCAGTATGATTTAGTCATTGCCTCGCCCAGCCTGGAAACAGGTGTGTCTATCGATATTCAAGGTCATTTTAACTCTGTCTGGGGAATATTCCAGGGAGTTCAGCCTGTGAACGCAGTGCGGCAGACGTTAGCACGGTTGAGGGAAACTGTTGACCGCCACATCTGGGTTAGTCGGTACGGTATAGGGACTGTGGGTAATGGTTCAACTTCTATGAGTGGATTGTTGCGGAGTCAGGATATGGCAACCCAGGCTAATATTGCTCTACTATCGGCATCTGATAATTCTGATTACAGCTTTATCGACCAAAACTTTCAACCCGAATCATTACAGACTTGGGCTAAACGTGGTTCTGTCATTAACGTAGAGATGCGCCGCTACCGTGAATCTGTACTCACAGGGTTGGAGGCTGATGGCTACACTATAATTGATGCGGATGATTCTGACTCTGACCAAACCAAGGAAATTGTTAAAGAAGTTAAGGCAGCTTCCAAAGAATTGTATTCCCAAGAATGCCATTCTATTTCTCAATCAGAAGATGTATCTGATACTGAGCTAAAAAAGCTGCAATCCAAGCGGGTGAAGACCAAGGAAGAACGATATCAGCAACGGAAAGCTGAATTGTCCCGCCGCTATGAAGTTGAAGTAACACCCGAATTAGTCGAGAAAGATGACGACTCTTGGTATCCCCAACTGCGGCTGCACTATTATCTCACCGTGGGGCGGCAGTTTCTTGCTAACCGTGATGCTAAACGTGCTTTGGCACAAGCCGAAGCTGGGGATAATGCGATTTGGAAACCCGACTTCAACAAGGGGCAGATGTTGTCTAGGGTGCTGTTATTAGAAGAACTGAATCTGTTGCAGTTGCTCACGCCTAAACAGCAATTGCGGTCTTCTGATGAGGCGATGCAGGAGTTCAAGGCGATCGCACTACAGAATCGCTATGTCATCAAGAACTATCTTCACGTGACTATTTCAGAAAAACTGACTCCAGTAGCGATCGCGCAAAAATTACTCGACAAAATTGATCTGCGGCTGTCGTATATCGGTCGGTTAGGGCCGAGGGGGAAACGGGAATGTGTTTATCAGTTCGTCCCTGCTGATGATCGGCGTGATTCGATTTTCGATTCTTGGTTGGGTCGAGATGAAGCCTTAAATCGTGAATCCGTGTCAGTCACTAATAATATAGATATACAAACACTCATGCCTGACACCATATCGCTGCCAATGTCCCAAAATCCAGACTTTGTGTCAGTCACTAATAATATAGAGTTAACAACACAAGTTGCTGACACACACGACATTCCCCAAACATTAGATGAGGCTAAAGGGGGCTGGAAGGGCTTAAAGCTGAAGCTGCGGCAGGGGTTAGAAACTGCTGGTCGGTTTTACAGTGAGCTAGTCTCCGCAGTTGGTAAAGCTGTTGGGGTTGCTTCGGGTGAGCCATTTTGGAATGGGTATTTGGGGCAGTGGCAGGTGGTTGTTAACTTTGCCGACGGGTGTAAATCTGTGGTGTGCGATTGGTTAGCAGTGGTTTAGGAAGCGAGTAGTCACTGTTCCATCAAAACCGTTACTGTGCGTCGGTAATTGTGCAAGTTCTGAGTTTGGGGCAAATAATCTCTATCGCCTTGCCCTTGAAAAAAACAATTGTGTGTTCGTTATCTTCTGAGTCGCTTAAACGGACTCGCTTATGGATGCTCATGTTTTTCATCTCCCTAACGGTATTCTCAAAGAAATATGAGTCATGTCCACAGTCGCAACGAAAGGATGATGGATACACTTCTATCGCCATCTTAAACGCCACAATAAACACCCCAAATACTACCATGCTCTATGGAAAGGATACCTGGGTATTATCCAGCTTGCTGGTTTAACCTGTGCTTCTAAATCCGCTACTTGGGGCAGTGGCAAGTGGCTGTTAACTTTGGGGGCGATTGTAGGTCTATGGTATGCGTAGGGAAGGCGGTGGTTTCGGTTATGTTCTCACAAAGCTTACCGGAATTACAGAGATTGACTGATTTGATTTTAGGTTAAAACTCTTCATCTAGCTGGCTAAGTACATCTGCCAAATCTCTTGCTCCATGAAATACCCTCAGAATCTCAATGGTAGTATCCCTAATACGGTAGAAAATCAGATAATCCTGAAAATCTTTGATGCGCCATTGTCGGATTTCGCCTAATCTCGATACTACCAACTGCGTTACCTTTCCCATACCAGGAGTCTTTGCCAACTGGGCAAACGTCACCTCCGCAGCAGTTAAAAATTTACCTGCTACATCTGCATTGCCATTGACTAATATATAATTTGCTAGATATCGTAAATCTTGGGTTGCTCGGTCTTTGACAATTAAACGATACTTCATCTGTCGTTTGGGTTCTCCATGCTGTTCTGACCTAAAACGGTAGAACGCAAATTCTGCCAATATTCCGATGTTACTTCTTGCCCTTCTCCATCAATACCTTCAGCTAAAAGCGCTTCTAACTTGGCTTGTGCTTTACGTTTCTGGTCTTGCTGTACCAAATCCAAAAAATATTCGCCAATGCTGCCATAAGCACCTGCTATCACTTGTGCCTCTAAATAAACGCGTACCTCATCAGGTATATCAATACTGATATTCATTGGCGCTCTTGCATAACTACCCTCATTATTTTAGCTGACAAACCGTGATGTCAAAGGGGCTAAAGCACTTGTTGGTACAGGTGTTGATATTTCCACACCTTAAATTTAAGCCGTTTTCGGTGCATTTCACGCTGTTTCACAATCTGCAACTGAATGCGCCCAACAATTATGGCGAGTTCGTCCAATGTGCCGATGTACGTTTGGGTGGCCCCTCGTCCTCCCTTTGGTTATGCTGAAACTAACGCTCGTCGTATCAAGGAGAAAATCCTTCAGAAAAACGAGATGACCGCTTTCTTGATTCGGATTGACAAAGAAACAGGTAAGCGTGGGGCAGAGAAAGACTGGATGTTAGACACCAGTTGCCAGATTGAAGCACAGCGCAATTGGTCTATCAATAATTTACGAGCTGATCTGCGTTAGCGAAGCTTAACGAAGTTATCGCTTCTGGAGGAAATGGGCAATACCATCATTCCTGCTGGAGACGGTAGCGATGATGGAGCGGCTCGTTGGCTCAAAGCAGCTGGTGATGTCCTCTCTTGGGAGCATTGTACTAAAGTTGCCAACGCCAAGGATATCGATAGAAGGACTTATGACAGTAGACAAAATCAAGACTACCTTAAGCCAGAAGAAGTTTTGGAATGTGAGAAGTTCCGCATTCAGGACACCTACGGGATGACTGTGACTCCTGAATTGGTTGAAAAAGATGATGGTGGGAGATTAATTCGGAAGATAATTTCATTGGAGGGGATACTTGCCCAAGCCGGCGAGATGATCACCTCAGACCAAGGGATGGAGTTTGTCACACCGCCCAAGGTTGTGGCTGACAGGGACAAAGGGGAGAGAGAGCGGCTAGCCATTTGTACAGACTGGGGCAATTATTCTACATCCTGGCTTATGCGTCATCGGCTGGGGTTGAGGCCAGTGTTAATGGATTTGTTGGCCGGAATTGAGGTAACGGGGAGTGAGCCGATTCTTCAAGCGATCGCCAATTTCTCAAAACGCAATGCACCGCACATCAAGGGTATTCTCAATCTCACCATACCGCTTGACGAGTCCCCAATGTGGATTTTGGGGCAGTATTTAGAGCAATTGGGACTATCTACCGAATCGCGGCGGCCTGTGGAAGATGGAAAACGGGTTAGGTATTACAGCCTTAATACTGAGGATGTTGTGTTTGCTCAACAGGTGTTGGAGTACCGCCAAAGACAGCGGGAAGAGAGGGAAATCAAACGGCAGGAGGAGCAGGAACGGAATGCGGCATATCAGGCTAGAATGCAAGCACAGTATGGGATTAATGCCCCGTCCACACCCCCCACTAATAAAGATGGAAGTAATAATTGGGGGGGTATGAACGGACAGCAAAATCTCAGTAATCAGTGGTGGAATAGGGTAAAATATTACGCTCGATTAGTGACTGAGCAGGTAGAATACGGGGTTAAGCAGGTCAAAGAATTGTTAAATACACTTACCACTAATGAGCGTTGGGGCGTGATGCTGGAGTTCGAGGAAGTAAATCCAGAGAAATTTACTCAGTTGCTTGTAGATGCCCCACAGTGGACTGAGTGGATGGTTTAAGTTGCTCTTAGTTGGTATAACCAAGTTTCTTCATTAATCGCTTAAACATCATTAATTGTGAGTGGCTAATTGGCAACTTACTGCTTGATTGAGTTGCAGCATTGCTGCTTGCTGAAGTTTTAAAGCTGTTGCTGTTAAAATTTCTGACTCTAAATAAGTGAAGGTAAAAAACATTTGGTTGTTTACAGTAGCAACTCCTATGAAACGTTCATTTTTCATATATGTTGCCACAGCAGGCCCGTAAATTGCCTGTAGTCGGAGATTGCCAAACTGGTGAGGAATATTTAAACGCCCAAGATTAGAAACCAAAACGTCATGCCCATAGACATCATTGAATGCTTGCCTGACCTGGCTTGGGCTAGGATTGGTCTTCAAAAAAGCTTGGCTTTCAGTAATCCTCTGGGCTATTTTGTCCAGTGCTATTTGCGGATGAAGTTGAGATTTTAGCGCTCGCGCAATATCCCACAATGTTAAATTAGGAGTAATGCTATGAGTCGTCAGTCCTACCGAAGCATAATAGCCACAATCCTCTACAATCAGAGGTGCAAGGTAACGGCGAATATCAATAGGTGATAGACACTTGAGATCGTAATGTTGACCACTGTCTTGAGAAACTGCCAACAAAAAAGCTGTACAGATGGCAGCATGAACAGAAGTTTGCTCTTGATGGCACCGAGAGATCAGTAAGTTAGTTTCTTGTGATGAGAGTGACCAAGCTAGTAAGCGAACTGTGCGCTCACTCAGTATCTCTGCGTGTGTACTTGTAGAATCGTTGATCTTAGCTGGCAACGGTTCATTATTACTGTTTTGTGGACTTGGCAAACTAGGTATTTTCGCAGCCTGTTCCAGGATTAACTCTTCATAACCAGGACGCAGTGATAAAATTTGCCTTTCACTATCAGGCATACCAACAAATTGCAGAATATCTCGGAGCAAGTAAACAGATGATAGCCCATCTGAAATCGAGTGGTGAGTGCTAACAATTATTTCCGAAACTTCAAGAGAATGGACAACTACCACTCGCAGCAAAGGTGATTGGCTCCAATCAAATGGTTGAGTAAGTTCTTGCTCAACTTCTTTGAGCCAATCTTGCTCTCCCATTCGTTGCACGACCCGTAAAGGAATTTTAGCCACGTCTTCTTTAAACCACGGCTGCCTGGATGTATTAACAGCAACACACACTCTGAGTAATGGATGTCGTTGCTGAAGATAAACAAGCGCCTGTTCTAGTTGACTAATAGTGAATTCTCCAGTTATCTGTGCAGTAACTACGAAATGTAATGGTGCTACCTGATCGTATAACCAAAAGCTGTGTTCTCCTGCGTTTAGAGGGCGATACATAAGTAAATTAACTCCATGTTAGATTCAGCTAATTTTGAGAGCGAGACATTAATAAAAGAACTAGTACTGCAAAGCCTAATTCACGAATGAATATAAGCTAAGGCACTTACTTCTGACGAATGTAGTTTTCAACTTGTTTTGGTGAGGCTTTCCCTATTACATAAGGAAACTCAATTTGACCATTGAGAAATAAAACTAATACTGGATCGTCAAACTGCAATACATCGATACAAGAAGAACTAGTGCGTGTCCATAATTCACAGTTACAACCCAATATTGAGCAACGAACTCGTACAAAACTATTTCCGTATAGAACAGCCGTATCTATTACAAAACCAGTTATTACATTATTTGATTGCTTAACATTAGCAGCAAAAAATTTACACTTATCAAGTAGCTTCTTCATTAACTATCCTTTTGAGTTTTTCAAAGTGAAATTTAGCTAACTCCCTATTTATGAACTATTCACATCTCTAATTTATTAATTTGATATTTACTACATTAATCGAGATTTTTACAACTGTCATTGCAGGAAATGTCTGGAATTGGAAAAATGAATTATCAGGTAAAAATACTAAACAAGAGTACTTTTCTAAGTACTACTTAAATGATGAATAGACTACCAATGCCGAAAAACCAACAGATTTTACAGTTTTTATAAATGTCTGGAATTGTCAGATTACTTCAGGTATGCTTACCAAAGCGGGATAAAGAACAAAAAAATGGACATAGAACCTAAGCTACTTCTGATAAATGCCACATTTTTCGCCCGTTTTGGTAGGTACCTTAGTGATGTCGAAACAGCAATTCTTATCGGTTCGCTTCAAAAGCAGACTTATGAAGAGATTGCACAAAGTTCTGGTTATTCTGAGAGTTATGTCAGGCGCGATGTTGGGCCAAAGCTTTGGAAGGTACTATCCTCAGCACTGGGAGAGAAAGTCAGCAAAAATAATTTGCAAGCAGCGTTAGAGCGGAGATTACAGTTACAGCAATGCACGGGAGAAAGTTATAGTGCCAAATCTTGGGCTGTAAAGTCAGAACTGAAAAACCAAGACTTATTTACATCGCATCAAGATTGGGGTGAAGCAATTGATGTTTCTTCTTTCTATGGTCGGCAAAGCGAACTTGCAACCCTTAAACAGTGGATAGTACAAGACCAATGTCAATTGATTGCACTTTTAGGTATGGGTGGAATTGGTAAAAGTGCTTGTAGCGTCAAGCTAGCCCAACTTGTTGAAACAAAGTTTGAGTTTATTATCTGGCGCAGCTTACGTAATGCACCTCCTTTGGAAACTCTCTTAATTGACTTACTAGCCTTTTTATCCAATCAGCAGGAAACAAAAGCAGATATAGGACGATTAATTCATTATTTACGTTGTACACGTTGTCTGATAATTTTAGACAATATGGAAACGATTTTAGATGCACAGCAGGCTGGGCAATATCGCTCAGGTTATGAGGGATATAATGAACTGTTGCATTTGCTCGGAGAGACTAAGCATCAAAGTTGTCTAATATTAACCAGTCGAGAAAAGCCTAGTGAAATAGCCTCTTTAGAAGGGGAAGGATTGGCAGTACGCTCTCTCAGATTAGAAGGTTCGCAGGAAGTTGCATTTGCTTTATTGCAGGCAAAGAGATTGCTGGGAGATAAAGTGCAAAAGCAGACACTGTGCGAGCGCTACGGTAACAGCCCTTTAGCTTTAAAGATAGTTGCCACCTCAATTCAAGAGTTATTTGATGGTGACATCAGTGAATTTCAAAAACAAGATACAGTTATTTTTAACGGGATTCGTCGCTTATTAGATCAACAGTTTGAGCGATCATCGCCGTTAGAGCAAACCATTATGTACTGGTTAGCAATTAACCGAGAGTGGACAACTATTGCTGAATTAGAAGAAGACATTGTTGGCGCTGTTTCCAAAAGAAGAATTTTGGAGAGCTTGGAGTATTTAAATGGGCGCTCGCTTTTAGAGAAAAAAGCTAGTAGCTACACCCAGCAACCTGTAGTCATGGAATATGTCACTGACCGACTGATTGAGCTGCTTGCGGATGAGTTGCTCACAAATAAGCTCTGTTTATTCCTCAGCTATGCTTTAACGAAGACAACAGTCAAAGATTACGTGCGTTCAAGTCAAGTTCGGCTGATTTTACAACCTATTGTTGAACTATTCACAAGAGTATTTAGCTCAACTTTATTACTCAAACAGCAAATCCAAGCAATAACAAAGTTGCTGCAAAAACCAGAAAACAGACAATTTGGCTATGGTGGTGGTAATCTGCTCAATCTTTGCCGTCATTTGCAGATTGAGCTAACGGGCTATGATTTCTCTGGTTTAACAATTTGGCACGCTTATCTTCAAGGAGTAGATTTACATCAAGTCAGCTTTGCTGGCTGTGATTTCGCTAAATCTACTTTTACTCAAGCCTTGAGCGGTGCTGTAACTGTTACATTTAGCCCTAATGGGGAAATTTTAGCAACTGGAGATGGAACCGGGGAGATTTACCTTTGGCAAGTTTTTGGCAGCAAAGGACTGACAGTAGAAATAGGTCAACCGCTTTTAACTCTAAAAGCACATAAGGCTTGGATTTGGTCAGTTACTTTTAGTCCTGATGGACAAACAATTGCTAGCGCCAGTGAAGACCGAACGCTTCGGCTCTGGAATGTCAAAACAGGTGAGAGCTTGGGCATTTTACATGGACATACCAGCATGGTATCGTCAGTTGCTTTTAGCCCTGATGGTCAAACACTTGCTAGTGGCAGTGCCGATTTAACAATTAGGTTATGGAACATAAATACAAGTCAATGTTTTCAAATTCTTTACGGACATAATCATCAAGTACGCTCAGTTGCCTTTAGCCCTGATGGGCAAACAATTGCTAGTGCTAGTGACGACCACACTCTCAGACTTTGGGAAGTAAAGACAGGTCAGGTTTTAAAAGTTTTGCAAGGACACACCAGTCAGGTATGGACAGTCGCATTCCATCCCAATGGGCAAATTCTCGCTAGTGGTAGCCATGATCAAACTGTTAAGCTCTGGGATGCTGACACGGGTCAATGCCTAAAAACTTTACAGGGACACAACAGCATGGTGTGGTCAGTTGCCTTCCATCCCAATGGGCAAACTCTTGCTAGTTGCAGTGGAGATCCAACTCTCAAACTATGGGATACTGACACGGGTCAATGCCTAAAAACTTTACAGGGACACAACAGCATGGTGTGGTCAGTTGCCTTCCACCCCAATGGGCAAACTCTTGCTAGTAGCAGTGAAGATCGAACCGTCAAACTATGGGACTTGCATAGTAACCAAGCTTTTAGAACTTTTCAAGGATATGGAAATCAAATTTGGTCGGTTGCTTTTAGTCCTGATGGGCAAACCCTTGCTAGTGGCAGTACTGATTCTTTAAGGCTCTGGGATACTGACACAGGTCAATGCTTAAAAACTTTACAAGGGCATACCAGTTGGGTTACAGCGGTTGCCTTCAGCCCTGATGGGCAAACCCTTGCTAGTTGCAGTTCCGATCAAACCGTTCGCATCTGGACTTTAGATACCAGCGAATGTCTAAAAACTTTACAAGGGCATAGCAGTTGGGTTACAGCGGTTGCCTTCAGCCCTGATGGACAAACCCTCGCTAGCTGCGGTTTTGACAAAACTATCAAGATATGGAGCGTAGATGACGGTAGATGTATCAGTACTTTGCAGGGACATACAAGTTGGGTATGGTCAACCGCTTTTAGTCCTAATGGGCAAACTCTCGCTAGTTGTGACTTTAATAACATTATTAGACTCTGGCATACTCATGATGGTAAGTGTCTAAAAATTTTGCAAGGGCATACTAACTGGATCTGGTCGGTAGCTTTCAGTCCTGATGGGCAAACTCTCGCTACTAGCAGTGCTGACCAAAGCGTTAAACTCTGGGATGTTAGCACAGGTCAATGTTTAAAAACTTTACAAGAGCATACCAATCAAGTTTTTCAAGTCAAGTTTAGTCCGGACAATCAAATGCTTGTCAGTTGCAGCACTGACCAAACAATCAAACTATGGAATGTTAACTCTGGTCAATGTTTTGCGACCTTAGAAGGACATACCAATCAGATCCGTTGTGTTGCTTTTAATGCTAATGGACAAATCGTTGCTAGTGGCAGTGCTGATAATACAATTAAGCTTTGGGATTGGAATAACCGTCAATGCTTAAAAACTCTTAAGGCTGATCTCCCCTATCAAAATATGAATATTACTAGTGTTACAGGTTTAACCCAAGCACAGAAAGTCACTTTGAAAGCTTTAGGAGCGATTGAGAAATAGGCTCGGCTTAGCTATGAAGACAGACAATTACTCCACTTGGGTAGACTGATTAAACCAGAATGCTCCCAGCAATTATGGCAGTATCTTTTGGATTTACTCGCGCGAGTATAGGTTACTGGAACTGGAACTAAGCCAGTTGTTGAGGCGGTAAGCGTTAGCCATGCCCTTATGCGATCGCAGATTTCTCAAAACGCAATGCACCGCACATTAAAGGTATCCTGAATCTCACCATACCGCTTGATGAATCTTCGGCATGGATTTTGGGTCAATATTTAGAGCAACTGGGACTATCTACCGAATCGCGGCGACCTGTGGAAGGCGGGAAACGGGTTAGGTATTATCGGCTCAGTACTGAGGATGTTGTGTTTGCTCAACAGGTATTGGAATACCGCCAAAGGCAGCGGGAAGAGAGGGAAACCAAGCGGCAGGAGGAGCAGGAACGGAATGCGGCACATCAGGCTAGAATGCAGGCTATGTATGGTATTAATCTCCCGTCCACACCCCCTAATAATGAAGATGGAAGTAATAATTGGGGGGGTGTGGACGGACAGCCAAATCTCAGTAAACAGTGGTGGGATAGGGTAAAATGCTATGCTCGACTGGCGATTGAACGGGTAGAACATGGCATAAATTCGATGAAAGAACTACTCAGTACATTAACAAGTGATGAACGGTGGGGCGTGATGCTGGAGTTCGAGGAGATTAACCCAGAGAAATTTAGTCAGTTGGTGACAGATGCCCCACAGTGGACTGAATGGATGGATTAATTTCTCCCTATATTCCTTATTTTCAGTCTACTGAAGCTGAAATTATATCTAGGAAGTATACGTAACTCTACTTTTCTACAGATTCCCACTTAATGGGGATTAGCTACAGTTGCAGGTAATAAACAGTTTTCTCTTGTGTGTTTTTCCACTTATGCAGCTGAAGCTTCAAAAGAAAATAATTAAAGAAGTTGAAGCCGCCCTTGCAGTTGAGCCGCTTGAATCAGCGAAACTGATAGGGTTGCATTATGTTAGTGATACAACTCCAGGAATTAAGCGACAGCGAATGGGTGAAGAATTCTGCTATTTTGACATTCATGGTCAAAAAGTTGATGAGCAAGCGGAATTAGACAGAATTAAGGCTTTAATTATCCCACCTGCTTGGAATGATGTTTGGATTTGCCCACATCCACAGGGACATTTACAAGCTACAGGACGAGACGCCAAAGGACGCAAACAGTACCGCTATCATACTCATTGGCACAAAGTACGCAGTCAAACTAAGTTTACGCGCATGATTGCTTTTGGACAAGCACTACCTAAGCTCCGCCAACGCGTACAACAAGATTTAGCATTACCAGGATTACCAAAAGAAAAAGTCTTAGCAACAATAGTGAAGCTTTTAGAAATTACCAAAATTCGCGTGGGTAACGAAGAATATGCCCAAACAAATAAATCTTTTGGTCTGACAACAATGAGAGATCGCCATGTTGATATCTCTGGTTGTAAATTAAAATTTAAATTTCGGGGCAAGAGTGGAGTAGAACATGAAATTGATTTGAGCGAGCGGCGTTTAGCAAAAATTGTCAAAAAATGTCAGGAGCTTCCAGGACAAGAACTATTTCAGTATCAGGGCAGTGAAGGTAGCCATCAACCTATTAACTCTAGCGATGTGAATGGATATTTGAGTGAAATTACAGAATTAGATTTCACTGCTAAAGATTTTCGGACTTGGTTTGGTACAGTCTTAGCAGTGCAGGAGTTATATAATTTAGGGAAGTTTAAATCACAAACAGAAGCCAAAAAGAATATTACTCAAGCAATTAAGAACGTAGCTGATGAGCTAGGAAATCGTCCGGCAACTTGTCGAAAATATTATATACACCCTGGGGTACTTGATGCATACATAGATGGTTCTCTTTTAGCAATTATGGAACAAGAACTTCAACGAAAACCATCTACGTCATTAACAGAATTACATTTAGAGGAAAGAGTATTAATTAGAATTTTAGAACAGTACTTATTAGCAGAACTTTAAGATTTTAATAAGAATAAAGGCGTCAATTTCCAGTATTTACCAATTGGATGGGAGTGTAATTGATGAAGTAAAATACTATGCTCGACTGGGGATTGAACGGGTATAACACGGCATAGATTCGGTGAAAGAATTACTCAGCAAGCTCGCGAGTGATGAACGGTGGAGCGTGATGCTTGAGTTCGAGTCGGTAAATCCAGAAAAATTTGCTCAGTTGATTGCATCTGCTCCCGATTGGGTGGAGTGGATGAGGTGAGTTGGCTAGGCAAGGACTTTGAGGGTGCGTTCGTCTGTGATCTTGCTGTTCTCATCCCCAACCTGCATATATAATTTTAAACAGTTGTAAAAAATAACGTAATCAACCGATGTTGAGAATTGGCTCTGTAATTGGTTCTGTTGCAGGTTCTTTGAGTGGTGCAATTGTCGGTTCTGCTATTGGTTGTGTTGTTGGTATTGGCAGTGGTTCACCAACAGTTGCATTACTAATGCCTTTGGGTGCTTCTGTTGTTGGGTCAGTCATCGGCTCACTGACTGGTTCACTAGTCGGGTCATACTTTGATAACTTCTGGTTTGAAGAGTTATCACGTTATTATGGCTATATTTATCTGAACAATAGGCAACCGATGAAATCTGCTGCTCCCGCCGATTAGAAAGTTTTGTAGAAGCAGCTAATTTCTGAGATATCTATTCTAGATAAGAACTTTACACCCTTTTTGCTTGCGAGTAGTAAAAGGTGCTTTACAAGTGTGCCATTCGATGCAAGATTCTGTACTCTGGCTCAAACCCAAGTTTTTGAAGTAATTCATGCCAGTGTTCAATCGGCAAGCTTCCTCCAGAAGCAAACTGGAATGAAGCTGCTGGGGGCTGGAAGGGCTTGACGTTGAAAAGGAATCTGGGGCAAGAATTTGCTGGTCGGTTCTACCAAAAGTTTGTTTCATCATGCGGTGATGCTGTTGGGGTTGCTGATAGTGAGCCAATATGGAATGGATATCTAGGACAGTGGCAAGTCTTGGTTGACTTTGGGGACAGGTGCAAGTCTGTGGTGTGCGATTGGTTGATGGCAGTGTAGAACCGATAAAGCTTTGGTAAAGAGTTGAATAATTCACGCTTCAGATTTCGTCTTAGCAGATTTTTTAGAGACAGCAATTGCACCAACTCCAAACAATAGACTTAGTAGGGAAGTGGGTTCAGGTACGTTCTCGTTGCCATTGCTCAAGCCAAGAAATGGGCAATATATTAAAGAATTACTCAGTACCCTAACGATTGATGAGCGTTGCGGCGTGATGCTGGAGTTTGGAGACTGTCGTTAACTCGCTCGCAATTCATCTCAACGCCTAAGAGTCGGATAGGCATGAGGCAACATGGCTGTTCTTGCTAAAAATTGTGTTCTTTTACAGGATTAACAATAGAAGTGCTGGACTAATGCCAGCAACTATACCACTAATTGCAATTATTAGCCCGTCTTTTTCAATCAAGCCAAGACAGATCAAAACGATGATGATTGCTGGAAGCATATTACCAAAAGGGATTGGCAGGGCAATGATCAAGCCAAGTAATAACAAAATCACGCCAACACACCGTTCAGCTTCCGGGCTGGTAAACAACGACCATCGGGGTTCAAAAAAGCATTCCAGCTTTTCTAGAAAGGGTATGACCCCAGAAATAATTTGCTGAGAGTATTCTTGTTTGAAGGGCTGATCTAGTACCCAGTCAGGCAGCCAGGGCTTCTGGAATCCGAGTACTAACTGACCTGAAACCAGCATTAAGGGCATGGCAACGAGGGCAGAAATTCCCGCAATTGGCAGAGGTAAAGCTTCAGGCAAAGCGCAGATCAGCAGCGTTGAAGCAAACGCCCGATCCTCCATCTCGTTAAACAAATCCCGTAAGCGTACCTCATCACCTTGATACTTTTCCAGAAATCGTTGCAACACTTCAGACATTCGCAGAGCGTTGTCAGAAGTTTCAGGGTTTTGAACCAAGAGTATTTGTGTATTCAATTTATCTCACCATGATACAAACTTTGGTTTTGATTGTAACAATCTCAAATACAGGGTTATTTCATTCCTAAGATTGACCTTTAATTATTTGAGGGTGAAATATATAATAACGACCAGAGATGACTACCCTGGAGAATTAAAGTTACTGCCCATATTAAAATACTTATACCAACAGCCGCAGCAGAAATATCTTTAATCATATAGTTGATGCTAGGCGTCTAGTAAGCGATACAGACACTTTAAAACTTTGAAAAAGTCTCAACTGAGTTTAGATGACCAACTGTTAATTGAAAATTTTGATACTGCATTCCAGTTGTGATTTTTCCCCAGAAGCGAGCCGATGACTGAGAACTTCCTTAGACAGTCCACTTAGTGCTTGCACCAAGAGCAATATTTGATAGCAGCTTCTTAGCAAAGCGAACACTGCCACTTGGACAGTAATCCGGTTCTTTAAATCCCGTGTTGCTCTATAGGTGCGTTCGAGTGATGGCGCAGCGATGGCTTACAGCGGACGCTTTGGAAAAGATAGATACCACACACCCAAGAAAGTGGTGGTCAACCTAATCAACTATAAAATAAGTAGCGGAAAATTTGAATTTTTGAGGAACTAGGGGTAAGTTATGTCAGCAAAAAGTGAGGTCACAATCAAGTTCAGTGGTTCGCTACCAATAGCTACACCTCTTCAGAATAAAAAAGTTGAAATTTCACTGGTTCGGGAACAGTCCCTGCGTCAAGCTCGTTATGCCACATTGTTAACAGTTCGGACATGGGGGAATGCTGCTCAGAGGCAAGCTCATACGCTTCAACTGCTGGTGCAAACAAATTAACTCCAAAGGGTTGGTCTGTCAGTTCTCGGATTTGCCTAATAGAGGAGCGAAGTTTGGCTGGTGCGGTGGCTGCACCGCCGTAGGAACCAAGACCTCCTGCATTAGAAACCGCTGCAACCAACTCAGGTGTGGAAGCCCCGGCCATCGGAGCCTGAATTATTGGGTGTCTGATCTTGAGTAAATCTATCAGTTCTGTCTTAGGCCACATGAGTATCTCCCATCTCCCAGACTTGCTAATACAAGCAAGATATATGTCTTTAAGTGTATGACCAATGAACTCACTCGCTATCAAGGCGTAAAGTAGTTCAGCACTAATCAATTAATCAGGGATTCCAAGCTCATTAGCATGGCTCAGTCATGAGGGGAGCTTCTCTTATCAGGCGATAATTGACTCCACCGTAAACATTGATTGCTTGCCCATGAATAGCACGCGATTGGTGTGAAGCCAAAAATAATGCCACATCTGCAACTTCTTCAGGTTCTATAAAGTAGGTGTCATTAACGCAGTTGCCGTCTGCTTCTTTTAATTCCTTACCCATGTCGGTTTTCACCCCAGCGAGACATAGTGCATTCACCCTGACTCGATAGTGCTTTGCTTCATCAGCTAATGCTTCCATAAAACCAATTACTGCAAATTTACTAGCACAATATGCAGCATTATATGCATAGCCATGTTTGCCTGAATCAGAACCTATCAATATAATGTTCCCTTCCTGTCGAGAGTAAAACGTCGGTAGTACCGCTTTGGATGTCAGAAACACACCAAGTAAATTGACATCAAGTATTGCTTGAAATTCAGCACGCGGCAAGTCAGCAACAAAATAACGGCGTTGAATACCTGCATTTGCTACCAAAATATCAATTTTGCCGAAGCTAATAAGTGTTTGCTCTACCATATCAGCAACAGACTGTTCTTGAGTTACATCAGTTATCAAAGCAATTGCTTTTCCACCAATCGCTTTAATTGCATCAGCAGTCAGGCTGGCTAATTCCTCAGACTTATCAGCTATAACAATATGTGCCCCCTCAACAGCGAAGGCAAGCGCAATTGCCCGACCAATGCCTTTCCCTGCACCTGTAACTATTACAACCTTATTTTCAAGTTGCTTTGACACTAAATAAATTCCTTCTAAAATCTCTTGTCTATTACCTTACCCTGGTCTGTTCTCAGTTATATGATGCTTGGTAATTTTACTCTTGGTGGCGACGGCGACAAGTTAAAGCTCAGCGAAGCCACAGGGTTAGATATTGTGCTGCGATGGTAATTGAACGAGTAGAATATAGGACAAATTCGGTTAAAAAAATGGGTAAAGTCGAGCTAACAGGGTGTTGGAAAAATAGCTTTGTAGCAAACTATACAGTAACAACTATTTGAAATTTTGTCCGACTTTTCAAACAGTCTCTTATCAAACTATAATAATTGTCCAGAAATTAAATTAATAAAAGTAAGCTTTGCTTTAATATTTCTGCATAGGTTGTTTGTAGAAAGTAGTAATTTATGACAGCGACACAACAAGAAATTATGGATTTACGGGCATTAAATTTAACCCCAAAACAAATAGCCCGAAAACTAGGTATCAAAGTATCAGAAGTCAATGCAGCCATTCAAAATCAAGCACAGCAAACCACATTAGATAGATTGGTAAAAGGAGAATTAGATCCGGTATATCAGTGTCTAGCAAGCGAGAATCTCATCCAATTGTTACCGAAAATTCCACCAGGAAACAGTATCAAAAATCTGCTAACAAAAATCCTACCTGTTAAAAAAAATGACGATATTGAGCGCGGTTTAGGATTGGTAATTATTGCCAGAGAGACTCGATACAATCAAATTAAGCTTTGTAGTTACCTTTTAGATATATGGTGCTTAGGTGTCAAAGATACCATACCACCACGTACAGTAGACAAAATAAAATTTAAAGAATTTACACAAGCTCTATTCAATCCATTTCCTGGAAAACCGCAAGTGGTTCCCCTCGAAGTTGCTCAAGGGATGATATTTAGTGCTTGCGAATATGCAGAAAGCTTAGGGTTTAAACCACACAAAGACTTTTCTAAATCGCGTTCGCACATCGGGCAATGGGATGGGAAAATACGTATTGAATGTGGCCGTGACGGGAAACCATTTTATATCAATGGCCCCCACGATAACCCAAAAAAGATTATGGAAACATTGAAGAAAAGTAGAGGTGAAGGTAATTTTGATTTTATGATTGGTGAGCGCCCTTATTAAAGATAATTTTTGGTAAATTGACTTGCTTGAAGCATAGACTGATAAACTATCACTTGTCAGCGTGTCTATCACGAACGATACAATTTGACCTGCTCTAACTGTTACCACCCGATCACAAGTTAAATTAATTTTGAAAATAGCGCGAAGAATTTTGATAAATGTTTCAACCAGATCAAAACAGCCCGCTCAAGCCTTCTATTTGTGAGCTAGAAGCAACTACAGCACTTCCGGCAGCTATGAGGTACATCCTAAAAGCTGAAAGCGATGATAGGAGAGGGGCAAGGAGAAAACTATATTGCATAATAGCCGGAAGCGCTGTAAGGAATGGTTGTGTTTAGATTCGACTACCTATATTACAGAATGTCTCGAAGCTTGTACTAGTACCGAGATGCTTGCTGATTTACGACAAATTTTCCCCCGGCAGACATTAAAAGTCGCAAGTATTCAGGTATGTGAATTACAAAGAAGGCGAATTAGAAAATGGTTAGCACAACTTAATGGAGACATTTAAATCTCTAATCGAGATTTTTGAATGGGTAAATTAAATCTCTACGTTCCATCCCTAGCTCTATTACAAGCTTATCTATGGTACTAAATTCTAAGAGGGGAGAAAACTAATTCTTGCCTCATAGAGCTTGCAGATATTGTTGTGGGACAATTAATTTAGTGATTGATTGCATATAATCATCAGGGGTGACTGAAATCAAAATAGAAACAAAAGGCTATGATTGACCACGACCGCCTTTTCAAAGAATTACTATCCACATTTTTTGTTGAGTTTCTGGATTTATTTCTGCCTCAAGTAGCCAACCAAATAGACCGGGGTTCTATTCAATTTTTACCCCAGGAAGTGTTTACTGATGTTACTTCCGGGGAAAAGAAGGAAATTGATTTACTAGCACAAGTACGTTATCAGCAGCAAGAGACTTATTTTTTAATTCATATTGAAAATCAGTCTTATACTCAGTCAGAATTTGCCAAGCGGATGTTTAACTACTTTGCAAGGCTATACGAAAAATATGATTTACCGATTTACCCAGTGGTAATTTTTTCGTTTGATGAACCACTTCGCGCCCAATTAACGAATCATTGCGTAAAGTTTGCTGATTTCAATGTACTTGATTTTAATTTTAAGGCGATTCAGTTAAATCAATTGAGTTGGCGAGATTATTTAACACAACAAAACCCGATAGCTGCGGCTTTGATGTCTAAAATGAAGATTTCTGCATCAGAACGTCCACAAGTGAAAGCTGAGTGTTTGCGATTGTTAATTACTTTAAAATTAGATCCAGCGCGGATGCAACTGATTTCTGGGTTCGTTGATACGTATTTGCGACTCTCTGTCACAGAAGAACAAGCCTTTCAAACGGTTGTCGATACAATGGGGTTAACACAGCGGGAAGAAGTTATGGAGATTGTTACTAGTTGGGAACAAAAAGGCGCTCAACGAGCATTGGAACAGGTAGCAGTGAATTTACTGCGCGAGGGTATGGCGACTGAAGCAATTGTGCGAGTCACAGGATTAACAGTAGAGCAAGTGCAGCAGTTACAGGCACAGCTGTCCCAAGAAAATTAGTTCAGTATATTTCAGTGTTACTTTACACCAAAAAATTCTCTTTTGTGTTTTCAAGAGTAATATCGCTCGAAAGCCGCCGATTCGTCTACTTACTTATGGTGTACGCTTAGATGCTTTGATTCAAAAAACTATAAAAAGCTTAGTATTAGGCTGCGGTGTATGATCATTGAGGTATCTTTTTTCGCATTAGCCTAAGTACTGCAATAGTTATATTTTAAACTTTAAACTTACATACGTGTTTCATGCCTCGAAAAACTACAGTTCCATCGCAATCAATTAAAGTAACTCCGCTGGCTCTGTCTCAATTACATATCCGCTTAGAGTTTCTGGAAAAAGAACACCAATCCCTGCTTAAGCAGATCAAGAGAAAGCGCACGGAACTGAAGAACTTTGTCGAACAGATGCGTTCTTTTGGCACGGAATTTCTCACAAAAGCTACTCCCAATTTCCAAAAGATGGCTGAGTTAGACCAGGAAATCCATACTCTGTTTGAGGAAATTTTTACTACTAGAAAGTTCGGTAAACAAACCCTTAAGAATATAGAAGCAGTTTATCGTAACCTACAGATAACAGGAGTTATAAGTGTCAAAGCCAATAGTAAACACGTAGATACAGAGTTAGACGAACCGTTTGAAAATGAAGATACCAATACAGATTTTTCAAACGAAACTAGTGAAGAACAGCATCAATATTGGCAATCGCAACAGCCTGTAGAATCTCCCTCTGTAGCCAGAACAGATGACCAAAGAAAAATTCGTCAAACATTTCTGAAATTAGCTGAAATCTTTCACCCTGATAAAGTCACAGACAGTGAAACACAGAAGTATCACACAGAAATTATGAAAGAAATCAATAAAGCTTATCAAGAAGGCGACTTGGCAAAACTTCTTGAAATTGAACGAAGTCAACAAGCTGGGGAAGTTATTGACAATAATAGCGAGGATGATTTAACCCGTAGATGCCGAACTCTAGAACAACAAAATCAAATTCTTCTGGCTCAATACGAAAACTTGAAACAGGAACTGCGTTTGACAAAAAATACTCCAGAAGGAACGATGGTTTGCGATTCTCGAAAAGCTGCTAAAAAAGGCATTGACGCTATGGCTGCGATCGTAGAAACAATGGAATCTGAAATTAACGTTGTTTCTGGGATTCGGGATTTTGTTAAGGATTTTAGAGAACAGAAAATCACCATTAAAGAATTTCTCGCTGGCCCAGCACCTCTGCACTCCTTAGACGAAGAAATTATAGAAGATATTCTGGAGCAGATGTTGTCAGAATTAATGAGATAGTAATTGATTTTTATAGTAAATAAGAGTTAGTAATGAATTTAACCAAAATCCTACAGTGAAAATTGGCAGTCTAGATTTAAATCCATTCGATAGTGAGTTGTTCTAAGCCGTCCGTGTTCATACAACAAGCTGGTTATAACAAGCATTTTAGTGAGTTAAACGCTGTAGACGCTGATAATGAGTATGTAATTAAAAATACTAATTTATTTACATAACAGTCATTTGCACCTTCAATCAAAAGCAGCTTCATCAGGTAATGCTTCAAGTTGTAAGCCTACAGCATTTAAATAACTTTGGTCGTTCATAACTTGTGCTGGTAATTTCTTTGCATTTACAGCCGCTCTTACCAAATCTTTTGCAATAATATTTCTGCTTAAAGTTTTAAGCACTAATGTTCCTCCGCTCGGAATACCCTGTTGTAAGAGACCTCCCTGATAAGCATAAGAAACAAGCTCCGGGGCTTTTAGGAAACTAATAACAGTAGAGTTAGTAGATGAACTGTTAAAATTGACAGCTATTGGTTTTTCGTTGATAACAGCATCTGTTTGGGCGTTACCAACACCTGGCATCAGGCTAATACAACTAACAATCAGAAGAGAATCTATTAAAGGAATATATTTCATAAAGCTAGCTTCAGGTCGAGTAAAATTATCAGTTTTAGAACTTTAAGAATTAAAAGGGGAGAATTAGGGGAGAATCAAACAAGAAACGCCCTCAAGTATTTAGCGCTCTTTCATCACTCTGGGGAAAGTATAATAACAAACAAATAGCTGAGTTCTAGAGTTGATCGATGATAGCGCCCAGAAAAGCAGTCAGAACTGTCCACTTCGTGGATGATTACTGTGCGGTATATGAAGACATCTTTCCAGAAGTAAGAAGTTTTGAAAGTTTCAAATATCTTCATGTAGGAATGATGTCTCAAATCAAGAGAAAGTCCCTGCCAGGAATAGCTAAAGTTGTAGGATTAAACACAGAAAGTTGGTAACACTTATGGATTACGTAATTGGATTGAATATGGCTTGAAACAAGCTAAAAATGAATTAGGTTGGGCTGATTTCCGCTTCACTAATTATGATCAGATTCAAAGATGGTGGGAAATTGTATGTTGCGTATATTTAATGGTAAGCTGGCACGCGATTGAAAGGGAACTAGCCAATAAAGCTCAAACAGAAAATAAAAATATTCCACCATTATCCCAGAAAGAGCCTGATGTTTATAGTCGGCATGAGTGGTGGAATTTTACTCTGGGATGGAAGTCTACTTTAAATAATTTGTACTTGATTATTCAACCGTATGTATTTTTTAATTTACTCAAGCCTTGGTTAGATGTTTTTCATATTCCTCTTTTAAAAAGCGGATTTATTTCTCTACAAAACCTGATGAATCAGTTTCAGGGTTACATGACATTCAACTCTGGATAAATGTGAGGAAAACTATTTTTATCTAACCAGAGTGATGAAAGAGCGTTAGATAGATATTCGACTTTTGCAAAGTTAGACAAAGTTTAAACTTCACATCCATATATTCAATGCAAGTAGTAGCTTGATTAGCAAGCAAAAGCGCTCATACTCTAACGAGAGAGCTATGAGCGCTGTGAATCAGAAAAACCCACTATTATGAGGATTATCTATCAACTAGATAGACCGAAGTAAATATTAAGATAACAACCATTAAGTAAATAGACTGTTAGGGAAGTTACTAATATTTTGTAACTAATATTGCTTCGACAAAGCAATAACATAGATGAATACATAGCCGACTACCCAATTCTTATCTGGAAAATGGGTTAGCTAAGGCTTAAGGAGATTAAAACTGAAATTGCTGTGACGGGTTCAAGCGCTGAAAAGTTCTATGCTTGAGTTAGTCTTCAAAGCCGATGATGCAATCGATGTGGCTGACTCTGAGCCAGTACATAGCAGATGCTTGAGCCAATAGCTCCTTGCCGTTAAATTTGAGGGGGAATATGAGTCTGTGGTTTATGATTGGCTGGAGGCAATGTAGTTTAACCAGTTATCAATCATTATCAGTACTCTACTGTTACATACTACACAGTAGCAATCCAAAAACGAGATGTTAGTGAGCAATGCCTACAACAGGCTACGCCTACGAAAACTTACTCATACTTTTGAATTTAGCCAAAACAATCGTATAAGATGTTTAGCTCTTTAAAACGATATGGGAATTCTTATCTCCTTTTAACTCACTTATAAATTTTTCATAAGAACTGAGATAAAAATAAACTTTAGAAGTTTTTGAGTAAAACTTGATATTTAATAAGTAAGCCTAAGATTTAGCCCTCGCTCTTTTAATTGAAAAGGAGCCAGGACAAGCTAAAAATTTTCATCAGCTATACTTTTGTAATTTAGACACTACTCATGTCAATCATTGCAGTTATAAATCAAAAAGGAGGAGCAGGTAAGTCAACAATTTCTGTGCATCTTGCACGATGGTTACAAAAACAAGGTGAATCTGTACTGGTTGTAGATGCTGATGCCCAATGCTCATCTTCTAAATGGCTGGCACGATTAGAACAGGTCATTCCTTGCCAAGTCCTTCAAGCACCTGATGCACTATTGGATGAGTTACCTAAGCTAGTTGAGTCTTATACATGGGTCGTTGCTGATGGACCGGCAGCTCTATCTGAAACTACCAGGGCATTAGTTTTAACTGCTGATTTAGCGATTATTCCGTGTCAACCTGCGGGCATAGACCTTGAAAGCGCTTCTGACACTGTACATTTAATTCAACAAGCACAGCGAATTCGACGGGGAGAACCTAAAGCCGTAATGTTTGTTAATCGTGCCGTAAAAGGAACAAAGTTAAAAGATGAAGCAGTCGAGGTACTTCAGCTCATGCCTAATGTCACAGTTTTAGAGAATGTACTTCATCAACGACAGATTATTGCTGACTGCTACGGACAAAATGCTACTATCTTTGATTTATCTGGATCGACTGCCGGAATTGCTAGGCGTGAGCTTGAGCAATTATTTAAGGAATTTTTAGAGGTTTTGAATGACTAAATCAAGACAATCACTTACTCAAGGGCTTTCTGCTTCCATTGCCCAAAAATTTATTACCGATCCTAAAAGTGTTGAATCTTCTCAAACATTATCTATTCAACAAATTCAACTTCCTGCCAAGCAACCTCGCCGTTATTTTGATCAAGAAAAACAAGCCCAGTTAGTTAAATCAATTAGAGAACATGGAATTTTAGAACCTTTGCTGGTTCGCCCATTAGCAAACGGTAATTACGAGTTAGTAGCTGGTGAAAGGCGCTATCGAGCAGCGCAGTCAATTGGACTGAGTGATCTTCCTGTGGTTTCTAAGGAATTAGATGACCAACAAGCTCTCCAAGTTGCGCTTCTAGAAAACTTACAACGAGAGGATCTTAATCCAGTTGAAGAAACTGAGGCTATTCTTGATCTCTTGTCGCTCACGCTAAAAATTAGTACTGATGAAGTTAGTTCTATATTGAATCGTGCAAACCATGCCAAAAATCGTCATCAAGAGTTGGAGGAAAACGTTTTCCTCCAACTTCAAGCCCTCGAATCGATTTTATCGGGACTAGGGAAATTTTCAGCCGAATCCTTTCGTACTAGTCGTTTACCATTGTTAAATCTCCCGCCTGAAATCTTGAAAGTGCTGCGTGAAGGGAAAATAGAGTTTACGAAGGCAAGAGCGATCGCACAAGTTAAAAATGAAGATCAGCGTCAAGCCTTGCTTAAGCTAGCGTTATCCAAAAACTTGAGTTTCAGGGAAATTAAGCAAAAAATTAAAGAACTCAATGTCAGAGAAGAAATACCATCTAGCACAAGCTATGTTCAAAGATATTCCCAAATTGGAAAACAACTTAAAAAAACATCTGTTTGGAATGATGCAAGTAAACGAGCAAAGTTAGATAAGCTACTCTCTCAATTGGAAGAGTTAGTAGGGAAAGTTGATGAATAGTACTGGATATGAACTTGATAGGACAAGGCTATTCCTGGCTCAGGAGAAAGTGTTATACAAGGGAATTGGTGTGTAGAATACGGGAGTTCACCAGTCAAGCTAAATTCAAGTAAAGGTGTTGATGAAATCTACCCAGCGTCCATCTAAACCACAACAACCAAAGTCTAGCAACCAAATTCCTGAGTTTGACCCTACCCCGGCTGATGACAAGTTACTGGGAGAACTCCCGGCTGAGCAGCAGCCCGGTCATGCCCCTGTTGATGAAAAACCCTCAGAGCCGCCAAAAGTTGAGCAGCAGGTGACTGGTAAGCGCAACAAGAAAAAAATAGATTCACCACCAGCAACCAAATCTTATATACCCTTTCAAGACCGCCCCGAAGAACCAGAATTACCGCCAGAACCCTGTCAGCACATACAGTTTATGGACTGTAATTCGGAGGTGGGACGCGTGATATTCGAGTGCTATCACTGCAAACAGGGGATAATCAGCGAGTACAGTGGACAGCCTGTAATGGGCGAGTACAAAGGGCGACCTTCAGTGATTCTGGCAAAAGTGAAATGTCCCAACTGTCAGCAAACAGCGCTTAGATTGCAAGCCAAGGAGGTAATTTCGACAACAGCTATATCTTCACCTTGGGCATAAAAGTAAAATATGCATCGACTGCCCTTTTTAATTCGTTAATATGCAAAGATTTTAAATATTGCTTGTGGGGTACAAAGGGGGGCTATATGTACCCTAAGTCTTAATCAGAAATTTTATACCATTTTAGCACCTGTATATACCCCATATAGGTGGCGTTTAGGGTACTTTTAAACCGCTGAAATTTTGTACCCTACTTGACCCCTAACGAGGTAGCGATGCTGTTATAAATTCTGTTGCCGCAGCCATAATAAGAGCTGTAATTGCTGTGTGATTTCTTTTATTAGGTGTAAATCTTTTTGAGACAAACTTTTTTTATATTCATCAAAGAATGCTGAGTATTGCTGATCCAAAATTACGTTGGCTGAGTCGGAAAAATCTTGTGGCTGCTGTTTATTTTTTTCAAGCCATAGGTCGGCCACTTTTTTAAAATCGTCGTAGTTGAAATTTTCTTCACTCATAGCAAAAAGGTTTATTCCTCCTCATCCTCATCCTTATATTTGTACTCCTCATCCTCGTCTTCATCTTCGTCATAGTCGTATTCCTCATCCCCATGTTCTTCAAGCCACTTTCGTTCTTCCTCTTTAGCGATTTCAAACATTATTCTTCTTCTCTCCTCTCTTTCCCTCTCTTCGGCTTCAATCTCTTGTTTTTCCTTTTCCAGGCGTTCCCGCTCCAGCCTTTCTCTTTCTTGGGTTTCTTTCTCTACCCGTTCTCTCTCAATCTGAATTAACCGCTGCTCAATTCGCCCACAGTAGAAATCTAATGCCTTGCCTGTCGCTGTTCCAGTAATTGCGCCACCCATTAGAAAGATAAGTCCAGTTTTCCAACCTTGGATTGGGCCACCGCTCCACTCTAAGCGAGGTTCATTGAAGTACACCAGTACGGCGAAAATCACAATTCCAACTGCTGTATTTATGGGAGCAAAGATTCTCGGTGTCAATTCTGTTTTTCGCAGTATCAGCCATTGCCCCAGGCTGACGATAATGCTGAAGATAACGGCAGCGATGGCGCACAGAATAATATTGTCTGGGAACTTGAACGGGTCTACTCTCAAGCTAGCAATCAATGGTACGGCAATGAATGAAGACAGCAAAAAACCGAGAAACAAGCTAGCAGAACTCATTAAAGCCCAATATCGCCCCAGGTAACCCAAGCGAAACTTTAGCACCCACTCCTGAATTGCGAACATTGTCATCCAAAACGCAATCGCCGCGCTCATGTAATCAAGCATTGGTCATGTTTTACCCGTGTGTTGAAGAGGGTAATTTCTAGGATAAGCTAAATCAATTATGGTATATGACTTTTAGCATTTGTTACGGCAATTGCTCAAGTCAGCGTACTGCCAATGGCGAGGTTAATTAACGTGAGTTAGGTTTCAGGCAATGGCAGTAAATTATGAGCATTTGTATTGCGCGATGCAACGATTGTGACATACCTTCAGACTGAATGGATGTTATTTATGACCTACAAACAAGAGGTTATCGATTTTTACAACGCTAGGACGAACTATGATAACGATGCCACTTTCAATCGCGCAATCACACTTTTTGACTATGCAACTCCATTTCCTGGGCAATCCGTTTTAGATGTTGCAACAGGAACCGGAAATATTGCCATCGAAGCTGCTAAAAAAGTCGGCACAAGTGGTTCTGTGATTGGAATTGATATTGCAACAGAATTACTCAAGATTGCTCAGCAGAAAATTCAAGCAGAAAACTTATCCAATATTGAGCTAATTGAAGTCGATGCACAAATATATGAGCCGGAATCGAATCAATTTGACGCAATCTATTGTTCTTACGCGCTCGTGCTTTTTCCCAACATTCCTACGATTCTCGGAAATTGGTATCGTTTTCTCAAATCCAGTGGATTCATCGCATTTACCTGCTCATCGGAAGATTCATATTCAGCATTGTCAATCGTAGAAGCCTGTGCAAAACATGGAATCACACTTCCAAATCTGCATGAACCATTGGGAACACCAGAGCGAATTCAATACCTATTAACTCAAGCCAAATTTAATCAAATAGAAATTCATTCCCGACAACTGGGGACTTATTTGTGCTTAGAAAAAGCCCAGAGCAGATGGAATGGACAATTCTGGCTACATATCGATAATCCACTGCGCGAATTAAAACCGGAAAAAATTAGCCGGATTAAAGCGAGTTATGACGATAAGATCGCTGCACTAGAAACTGAGGAGGGCGTATGGCATGAGGAATTAATTTACTACGTTGTTGCTCGTAAAGTATAACCATCAAAATAGGAACGATAGCGCTCCGATTCGAGTTGTGAGATTCATAATGCTCTGCAAACCCCATAATCTAAGGATTAAGCGCCCGAATATTAAGCCGAACTGGCTTTATCTAAATATATAGTGCAACAGAAACGCTCACGCCTATGCAGAGCATGAAGTTAATCATATAGTTGCATTTATATAGTACAATTGTACTTGTAAATGGTTAGATTGCCAAAGCTAAAAGTAAAACACACTCCACTATGCTTCTAGAAATTAATTTCTAGGGGCATTTTATACTCTTTTTAGTTGTGTAAATAGGCATCTTTGATGCTTATTTGTAATTTGTTAATTTAATTGTGCAGACAGTTTTTGGATTTGCCGTTCTACAGACTTAATATGTTTATCATTTTTAGGCAAAAGGCGGTTGAATATCTCCAGTATCGTTTGGTAACACGACAATGCTTCTTCGTAACGTAATAATTGCTCCAAGCACTGGGCTAATTTTTCTATAATCCGAGCTTTATCGAACTCGTTAGCCTCAATGTATTTTAATTGAAGTGAAATATCGTAAAAAGCGATCGCTTGCTGATAGTTTTCAAGAGCCTGTGTATATTGCAACAAACTCAAGTGGAAATCAGCTATTGATGTAAATACACTAGCTTTGAGTGCATAATTACCATAGTCATTCGGAGCAAATTTGATTGCAGTATCATAGATACTAAGCGATTGCTGGTAAGTTAAAAATGCTTCTTTTACATAGTTTTGCTTTGATAAAAGTTCAGCTAATCTTTCTACTGCCATGCCGTAATATCCTAAACCAATCGCATCATCAGGAGTTAAAGAAAATACTCTTTCATACGTGGCAACTGCTTGCTTTAGAGTCTCAATTGCCTCTGTAGGTTCGTTTTGACGTAACTGTAATTCAGAGAGCTTTTCGAGCGCAAAACCCAATAGGTTGAGGGTATTGAAATCATTGGGAGAAAACCTAAGCGCCGTATTATAATTTCTGATTGCAATCGCGTAACTTTCTATTGTTTCTTGCTGCATAACGGTGTTGAGATTCGCGTTGAAGTTACTAATTCTCTGATGAAGGCATCAATCACTTTGAGGCAATGATATTTGGCTCAACTTATGTTCTCCAGTTGCAGCGTTCGCCTTTATCTAAAACAAAGTTAGCCAAAAGCTTCAAGTTCCTGAATGAATGCGTCAATCGCTTTGGCTTGGGCTGATTGTTTACCAATTTTCAGCTTCTTAAGGGTGCTTAAGCGAATAGCTTGGTAATCGGGTGGGGAATCCTGAGACAGAGTTGATGCTCTCAGGCTGCTAACTCCCCCAGCGATACCCTTAGTTGAGCTAATTCCTCTAATACTGGTGCTAACTTGGCTTCTATATGTTGGTCTATATCAGCCTGTGACAAAGGTGCAACAGTTCCTATTTGGGGTAACTCATTCCCCTGATTTATCCAAGCTACAAAGTCTTGTAGTAACGATGATGCACTAACCCCGCGCTTCTTAGCTTCAAGAAGAAATGTCTCCCATTGCTCATCTTCTACTCGAAATGTCGCCAATTTGCTCATAGTTCTATACATTTGACTGTAACTGTATACAGTATATCGCTTGTATAGAGCAAATGTATATAACTTTCACCTATAGGATAAGGCTATTTTGTATATAAGTTTGTATATAAAACATCTAGATTTTATTATATACAGCGTATATAATAAATGTATAGAGAGGTAAGTAAAGACCAAGTAACTTCCTACCGATCAGCAAATTAGAAGAGCGATCGCCCGGTCTCGCAAACTACGCGATCGCCCCTTCACCAAAACCACAAAGGAAATGATGATTACTACAACAATAGCACCTCAAACCGAACAGTCCATAAGCCAGCACTCTGTTATTTCATCGCAGCAAGTTTACCAGGAAGCCAAGATAGACTATCAAATCCTTGAGCAGAAAATCAGAAATACTTCCCTTGACCAGTTCAATTTGCTAGTGCAGCTAAATGGAGAACTAGCAGCCGCCGCACTGCATATGGAAGATGCCTTTTTTGCTTGGAGTGATGCGCTCGACTCCTTTGTGGCTGTACCAATAGAACCAGACCCACTCCCCACACCAGGACTGAGGTTGATTGATGGTTGGCTGCACGATCACCACGGTGGCCGGACTATCGTAGTAAGTTAGTCCCTACCTACAGCTAGAACTTTTACCCTTCAATCAGTTCTAGCTGTACCAAACCGAACGTACAGCAGTTTTATCCCTTCGCTTCATTAAAGGATTTTCAACATGGAATTATTAACAGCAGACATCCGTACTCAGTTACCTTCTTTAGCTTCTACTGAGGGCGAAAATGACCCGATTGCATACGTAAAATTCTTTATGCCAGGCACTAACTGGACTTGGCACGCCACTGAGTTTGATGGCGAAGATACCTTCTTTGGATTGGTGCAAGGGTTAGAAGAAGAGTTGGGCTGCTTTTGTTTAAGTGAATTGCAAAAAATTCGTGATTCCTTCGGGCGGCAAATCGAGCGTGACTTGTATTTTAAACCCACACCTCTGTCGCAACTGCACCCTCACAAACAAGGCCCTTCCCAGTAATAAAATGTCCAGCCGTCGCTTTCGCCCCAAAGGGCGAAAGCGCCTAGATACCTCGGTTTTGCCAAAAATATTATTGATACGGCTGGACATTTTATTTCTTGGATCTCCCCAATCGAAAATCAGCAGCTATTGCACTGCCGGATATGGCGTGATTACATATAACTTTACTGATGCTGACCGAGAAGACTAGGGCAGACTTTTTCAACTTCATGACGCAATTGCTAGGCGACGACTAAGCAATCTTCAACCCCTGGTATTTATCAGGGGTTGAATCAACACAGATTAATCACATTTGACCCAAACGGCAGAAAACGGATTTGCTATCCGTTCGGCTTTTCAAAAATTCCACTACGCACAATCACAAGTTTTAAGGACAAAAAAATATGTCTGACGATATCTTGCGCCAAGAAATTGACGGTGTAGAGTATTTTACCATAGCTAGCACTGGTGAGTCAGGGATGAGCCAGAGAGGACTTTCCCGGCTATGTGGTGTTGGCCTTAGAGCAGTACAAAATCTGCTGGACAACCTGACTAAAAAAACAGCACCACATTGGCTTCAAAGCCTTGTAGAAGGCGACTTATACCTGACTAAAAAAACTGCTGTTAAAGGGGGAGAAACTACACCAATCAAAGCTCAAGTTTGTTGGGGTGTATTACGATACTACGAGCGCAAGGGCAGAGTAGAAGCGGTTAGAGCTTTAGACGCTATTGGGGCGATCGGCATAAATAGTTTTATCCAAGCCAAGACAGGATGGTTGCCAGAGCAATATCAATCATCTCCTAAACAGCGCCAGCAAATAAGCCGTATCCTCTCAACACCCCAGCCTTGGACTTTGATGTTTGAGTCCGAGTTTGAAGAGAATCTAGCACGGTTAAGCAAACTGCATAAAAAGCACATTCAAAACGGCAAATACTATTGGGAGTTTATCTACAACTGGATGACTCCAGAAGAAAAAGCCAAACTTGACATCGTTAATCCCGTTCTAGCCAACGGACGCAGGAAACACAAAATACATCAGATGTTATCTTCTCAAACCAAACAACGACTATCACCACACGTTACATCAGTTTTAATACTCATGAAGTCAGCTAATTCAGTGGCAGAACTACGGCGATTGGTACAACGACAGTATGGAGTAGATCAACCTAATCTGTTCGATGGCTGGAGTCTGGAATAATTAGCGAGCGCACAGTGCGGCAGGTTTATTTGCCGCACTGCACTTAACTCTTCAACAAGCTAAATAATCTCGGATATGCTCTTGCTTGGTAGACAAAGTATGTAACGCCCGCTTTTTAACATACCTAACATTAGAGACATTCAAGTTGAGCTTTTGTGCACAAAAGTATCCAAATCGCTGCAATTGTACATATCAATTAACTGCTTCGATTACACTCGATTCAAACAAAGTATAAATCAAACAGTCAATTATTGAAACAGAATTCAGGAGTCAGAAGCCAGAATTCAGAATAAGTATTAAGAATTGTATAAAGGTCAACTGATGAATGTAACTTATTTATCCACAGAGATATAAACTGTGAAATACTGTCTAATCTACAAATCTAGTGTACTTCAAGAAAGATTAATTCTGTTTCCTGAATTCTGAATTCTGAATTCTTCAAAAGAATGTTAACTTGTACTAAGGTCAAGCATGGACTAGCTCATCTCTGGTGTTTCAGAGTTTTTTTCGGAATAGTTTTTGACAAACTATTCTGCTGGAGAAGAAATTTATTAAAACTCGGATTAGAGAACAAATCAGCTAGTTTTAAAAGCCCGATAAAGCAAGTAAAAGTTAGCAAATAAGTCAAGACAACTAAACTAAGTTTTTGACACGCGTCAAAAGCTAAATAATTTCTAACTTTGTGAAAGATTGCAGATTCTACATCTGACTTATTTAGTGCTGACTGAGCTTTTAGATACTCCAAAACTCGCAAGCATTGAGATATATCTTCGCCTCTGTGGACTTTTTGGCAAAGCAGAATTTCTAAGCGCTCAATCCGATGTTTTGGAGAAGACAAATTAATCTCATCCCACTCATCCCAAAGTTTAACTGTTTGCAGTTCGCTCATAACTTTATTCTGGAAAGGTTATAGTTACAGAAATATTTTAATCACATCTTTAAAGCAGAAATGAGGTAAGTTTCTGCCCCAGACCACAAAATGCATATCAGCGAATACTTAAACAGGTGACCAAACAAAGCCATCTTTAAGTATTCTTTAGCGACAACAATCTCTTGGCTGTTCAGGAGTTTTGCAACTGCTAATTCTAAGATGGCACGTCGAGAAATAGAGAACTCTTCTAAAACTTTACTTATTATATACAAGCCTCCAGGTACGCTAGCACAGGCGATTAATAAGGGGCCATTAGAGATAGCCCCCCAGAATGTCAAAACTGCAAATTGGAAAATTGATAATACAGAAAGGGGCAGATAAGAGAAACCATCAACGTATCGCAAAACCCGACTAGTTTCGTGAGCGCTAATTGCAATTGCTTCAATTGACTTACTGTCGTAAACATCTGATGGCAGACGTACAGCTAACTTTTTTAGGCGCACCTCATTCCAATGTATACCTAATTTTACAAATTTAATGAATGCAACTGATGCAGTTATTAAAAGTAACCCCTGGGAAATATTGAGTAGCCAAAAATGCATGGATCTACAAGTTAGGTAGTGGAAATCTATTAGTCATAGTGAAGGAAGTAATTAAACTTCCTCCAATTTGATGTTTACTTGCGACGATGACGAGTGGGTTTTTGTTTAGAGCGCTCGTAGTCTACTAACAATTGTTTTGCTTGTTCAGGTAGAATCACTTCATTTTTATTGATCCGCAATTGATAACAGTAGCTTTTCTTGCTAGGGCAAGGGATAGTGCTAGGAGTATTGATTCCAAGCATCATAAAACCAAGAGCAACCCCTGATGAGGTAATCACATAAGCAAAAATCGCAGAACGACCAGAACCAAGCCATCCACCAAGCCAAAAAAGAAATCCTTTCAATTTTTCAAACCGTTCTTGCCGAAGTTTTAACCACTCTTTAGATTTCCGGAGTTTTTCTATAGCTTTAGTATTAGATGCTTTCTCGACTTGAACATCAATGGTGCGTTCTTTGGCAGCAATTTCTTGTTTCAGGTGGTAGTCGTATCGTTCTTTGATTCTGGAGCTAATTCGGCTGACTTCATCAAAGAAAGGGGCAAGAGATTCTTGTGAGTTCGTGCCTCCAACATCGCTTCTAGGGGAGACTTTTTTCCAGACAGTTCCGCCAGAATTGTCTCTTCCAACTCGACGTAGAAATCACGAATCTCATCTTGACTCTGGGCTAGTTTATCAGAAACCTTTTGGAGATACATCTGGTTGATAAAACCCGGAGCCTTACTAGCTAGATTGTCTGTAATCTTGTCAACTAAATAAGCTAGTCCAGCTTCACTAGCCGTAGTAGTGTTGCTGATAGTACTCTTTAAATCTATAGGTTCACCTTGATTTTTTATTAAAGCTTCAACACGTTCGCACTCAAAAGGGGTATACTCATCTTTCTCAGAAAGTCCACAAGCTTCAATGATTTGAAGCATTTGGGATAATGAAATCTTAGCGTTGAGCCATTCACTCGCCATTGATTTGAGTTCAATGATACTCGTGCATTTAGATTCTGGCTCAAATAGATTAACGGCAGCTTTCTTTGGCTTGATTGAAGGCTTTGATTGTGTTGAAGAGGATGATTGAGAATCTTTCTGCGACTGAAACGTTTTTACAGCTGGCTCAAAAGAGTTGTTGATATCGTCGTGACTGTACTCGTGTTGGTCTACAGCTAAGCCACAACTTATAAGGATAGAATCTACATCTTCAAAAGATAATCCATACTTCTCTTGAAGAGATTGTTTGTTATGAGGTACATTGCCAAAAGCCGAGGAGTTATTATCCATCGTTATCCTTGCGTATTTGATTACTGTTAGAGGGCATCAACTGAACATTTCTTGAAAAGTATCATCATCTTGATTATGAATAAAGTCTTGCGGCGTATATTCCACTATTGCTTCAGTAGCTTCTTGGTTCACTAAATCAGGCTTTGAAGCTACTGATATGGACAATTGTTCTTTTGAAGACGAGTTGAGTGTACTTTTACGCCCTTGTGTTTTTCTTGTGTGTCCAGGTATAACCTGCTCTCCAACCTCCAGCCCAAAGCTTTCTGCCAAATAATTAATGTGCAGAGTCAATTTATAAATCGCTTCTCTGGCACACTGTTTAAGATAGTCCTCAGAGTAACCTCCCTTATGCATTAGAGCAAAAGGTAGCCAAAAAGCAGAAACAGCACCTATAACCTTCTCTTTTTCAGTTAATAGTGCATCCCGATTTTTCAGAAAATCTCCTAGCACTTCTGTCATTCCTCCGATTCCAAAAGCTGTACGGAAGTAATATTCAACTCGTTTATTAAGAGACATGACTCTTCACCTGCGTAATTGAAGCTGCTTTGTGTTTTTTGCCACACAGATAAAAAAATAGCCCATAGACATCTGTCAATCTATAATCAAGAGATTTAGTTGCTACTTGCTGAGAAAAGCTGCTAAGGACTTGTTTTTCTAGTTGTTCACACCAGTTAATTTGTGAGAACGAGAAAAAACTATTTAACTCTGGACGTAAAAAGTTGGCCGTACCACCTGCTAACAAAACTTCATCAGTAGAACGCGGTACTTGTAATTTTAGCCATTGAGAAAGCATCATCCAGTACTCTTCCCTTGCATTAGAGATCGCCGCTCTTATAGTTGAAAGTTCATGATTTTTATAAGCCGAATCTAGGGATACCACTAATTCTTCTAGAGCCTTTGGAGAAACATTCTTGCCTGCTTTACAAATTGCTCTAACCAGATGAAGGTCACTTAGTCCAGATGTTTGACTCTTGACTGACTCAACCAACTTGGCAAACCCCAAAGGCTCAGTATGTCCAACAGACATTTCACCACGCTCAACCAATAGTATAGATGCATCTCTATATCCGAGCATAACTACTGCGATTGTTTGTTCTTTGAGACTAGAACCAGGGGCGCGCCCTCTCGTCAGTACTCCACCCCCTTCAGGCAAGCAGATAAATAAGTCCACTACAAAAGATTTCTCACATCCTCTGAACTTATAGTTTGCTAGAGCTTCAGTGATTAGTGTATTAAACAAATCCCTGTCTTTATATTCTCCCCAAGGAAGCAGAATTCCAATACGAACTTTTGAACCATTAGGTAAATCATGTTGTTCTGCGATCGCTCCTACCATCGCCAGAACTTTAGGAACCGCTAATTCAAACTTTCTTCGTTGTAACTGTAAACCAGCGTGAAATCTTTTCCTAGCCAGAAATCCTACTGCTTGATGCTTGCCCTTATATTCAATCCAAGCACTATTCTCTGGTGATGAACTCCCAATCTTTGCTTGTTCGTAAGACTCTAAGCTTTTAATTGGAACAACAGCCACCTCTGGCTCCATCAAGATTAATTCTGGCTTGAAATTTTCTAAAGTGAAAAATCCTTTGAGAAAAGACCCACCGGGATCTACAGCTAAGGTCAACTCACTCATTATATAAATTCTTAATTGCGAAATCCTCTTTCTGATTTTATGTGATTTTTGTGTAAGAAGTGTGATTTATTTAATTTGTGTAACTTATGTGTAACTCCTGTGGTGTACTTGTGTATGCCCTGTGTATGTTATGTGGAATCCATTCCGAAAAATTCCTTTTTCACTATCAGTAAGTTTGACTTAATGAGAATCAGCTTTCATTGTGGGCTGGCTGTGTAAAAAGTGTGTATAAGCTGTGGTAAACCCGTGGAAATCTGTGGGGAAAATGTGTAAGTAATGTGGAATAAACAATATTTCTCGATTAATCTACAACCACAAATTAATCGCATTTTCTGACGCACAATACGCCAAATTTGGCGGAAAGTTTGAGCCGATAATTTGCTATATTTAATAGCAATATAAGTGGTGAATAAAAAATTTGTTGAAGTCAAAGTCTCATCAAAAATTTTTAACTCGGCATCAAACTTATTTTGGTTTGATGACGGTGATGAACAATGACTTGAATAGTTACTCTCTTAAGTTATGTAAAGGGGAAGAGGGAATAGGGAGCAAGGAACAGAAAAGAGAGAATAAGCAAGAAAGTGAACAGCTTGGTTTTAAGAGTTTCCTGTTGCCCGCTCCCTGTTCCCACCCCGAAGGGGCTGCAAAGCTGATAGCAGAGGTGAGCGATGCTAACAGCTGCTAATGTCTCTTCAGAGATGGCAGTAAACTACTTCATCAAGAACTACTACCACCAAGGCAAGTCACGCTGGAGTGCTCAAGGTGCAGAGAAGCTTGGTTTATCAGGGGCAGTTGAAAATCAGCAAGTGTTTATAAATGTAATTGAAGGGCGCTCACCCGATGGTCGTGAGCAGTTAAATGCCAGGGTGCTGAAACAAAAAGAACGCAGGGCAGCGCTAGACTGTACATTTTCTGCGCCCAAGAGTGTGAGCCTAATGGCGTTGGTAGGTGGAGATTCTAGATTAATTACCGCGCACCATCAGGCATTAGAAAAAGTATTAGCGTTAATGGAACAGCGTTACGCCACAACGAGGGTAACAGAAGGTAATTCCAGGCTTCGGGTGAATACTAATAATCTGGTAGTCGCGCAGTTCGATCACATCGAGAGCCGTTCTCTAGACCCACATCTGCATACCCACTGCTTAGTCATGAACACAACTGAGGCTTCGGGTAAATGGATGAGTTTGGTCAATAATGAAATATTTGCCAACAAGAAATTCCTGGGCATGGCGTATCAAAGCTATTTGGCAGCGGAAGTAATCAAGTTGGGGTATGAGGTAGAACCCAAAAAACATGGACAATTTGAAATCAAGGGGTTTAAGGAGCAGGATTTAGAGGCGTTTTCAAAACGGAGGCAGCAAATCATTGCGGCGGCCGGTACATCTTCAACTTGGGCAGAGCGTGAGAAAATCTGGGATACTACTCGGCAGCGTAAGCAGAAAATTTCCGAATCAGAACTCAAATCACTGTGGCATGAAGAAGCTGCGGCCCTGGGTCTTACCTTTGTTAAGCCAGGAAAACCGAGACAGGATATACCAGTCAATGGCTTGAGCTTGGCAGATGCTCTAGCCGAGGCGATCGCTCATTGTAGTGAGAGGAATGTTGCTTTCAAGCAGGAGGATTTAGAGAAATTCATCATCTCGGAAAGGCTTTTTACTGATGTGACTGCAATTGAGCCATTGATCAAGCAACATCAGGAACTAATTGCCATACCTGGGCTTTCTCTGCAATACACCACTCAGAAAGCGGTAAAGCGAGAACTGGCAACGATTGAATTGATGCAACAAGGCCAAGGGATACTCAACCCCATATATAAAAGAGAGACAGTTGAAAATTACTTGGAGAAAACCTCACTAAACTTTGGGCAGCGGCAGGCAGTTAGTCTAGCCGCAACGACAACAGACCAATTCATTGCGTGGCAGGGGGTAGCCGGGGCTGGTAAGACTTTTGCTCTCAAAGAATTAAACGCGATCGCACTCGCCCAGGGCTATACAGTCAAAGGTTTTGCCCCTTCATCAATGGCAGCAAAGGTACTGAGTGAGGAACTAGGCATACAGTCTGAGACTGTAGCCAGCTTATTGGTAGGAGAACCAGAGCCAGAAGTAGAAGCAAACCAGATTTGGATTGTAGATGAAGCAGGTTTGTTATCAGCAAAGGATGCCCATGCACTGCTAGAGAGAGCGACCCTTGAGGGAGCAAGACTATTGCTAGTAGGGGATACCAAGCAATTATCGGCAGTGGAAGCTGGAAACCCGTTCAAATCTCTGCAACTTGCTGGTATTAAAACCGCACACTTAACACAATCAAACAGACAGCGTAACCCGGATCTCAAGATAGCAGTAGACTTAATCGCAGACGGGAGAGTAGAAGCGGGATTTAAGCAATTAGAAACAATTGGCAGTATTTTAGAAGTATCGTCTGATACGAAGTCAGAGACAATTGCTGCTGACTATATAGCACTTTCTAAAGAGCAACGAGCGCGAACACTGGTACTCGCTGGCACAAATTTCGAGAAATTAGCGCTGACTCAAGCAATTCGGGGCAAGCTGAAAGTTGAGGGGAGCTTAGGGGCAACAGCAAATATCACTCAATTAAAAGCTAAAGATTTAACCAAAATACAGATGCGCTACACCCATAACTTTGAACTGGGTGATGTAGTGATGCCGACGCGCAACTACAAGCGGCGGGGTTTAGAGAAAGGTAAGTTATATGAAGTAGTTAGCAAGGATCTTGATCGGCTAATATTAAAAACCCCTACTGGGACACGTTTAGAAGTAGATACCAATTTTGAAAAGGCTGTTTACCAGCGTGATGAAATTGAGATTGCTGTGGGCGATCGCTTGCAATGGAAGAAAAATGACCGCCAACTACAACGGCGTAACGGCAGGAGTTTGTAGTCACAGCGATTGAGGGAGATTCTGCTCAAATTCAATATCTTGATACCAAAACTACTGAGATTATTAACCTCACAGAGGCACAAAACTTAGACTACGCGCTCGTCAGCACAATCTACAGCAGCCAAGGGAAAACTACTGATTTGGCGTTGATTGCAGCAGATTACACTATTGGGCAAGAAAGTTTTTATGTGGCAATTAGCAGAGCTAGACAAAATGTCAAACTTTATACTAGAGATAAATTAGAATTACTAGAACTGGCGCAAGAGTCTAAAGCCAAAGAGAACGCTTTAGAATTGCTGATCAAGCAGATAAAGGAGACACAAAAACAATCCTCAGCGATAACTGTCTCGGTCAGCCCAAGAGTTCAAGAGCCAGTAAACAAACTTTCGCTTGCAATAGCACAGCCTGTACTGAAAGCTCAACCACCAGTCACAGAACAAGTTTCTTTACCAGTTAGTCGGCCAGTTCCATTAGTTACAACGAGTTTAGAAACTTCATCCCAAAAGCCTGTTGTCAAACCCATAAAAAGGCAACACCAAACAAATCTTTCCTCCTCGTTGCCTGTTAAAAGTTCCCCCGTTGTCAAAATCCAAAAACCACCATTCCATAAACAACCCAATGTTTTTGAAAAACCAGTATTAAAGACTGCTGCGCCAAGTTCAGCATTTTGGATACCTCAAAAGCTAGAAGAGACACCCAATTTCATTGAATCAAACCACTGGCAAGAGTTTTTTGATAGTGCCATTCATCCTGATATTGCGGCAAAAAACTTTGAAAGCCTTCAATTCAACTACGCAGGTGGGGAGCATGAAGCCTGGGAACGCCTCATGGTCAGCGACAAACTCAATCGTACAAATACAGGGCGACTTAGTGAGGGGTTAATCAGAGCATATTCTCATCTGGATGCTGGCGGCTGGTGGTGTGATGCCGGAGTAGATCCACGCTCATTTGCTGATTTAAACCCAGGCAAAAAACCAATCCTCAAACGATGGGGCTGTTACAAACCAAATACGCCCAGGGCAAAAAAAGATGAGAATAATCAAATCATTGAAGGGAAATTTATCAAATATGAGCATCCCCCAAAAGTTGAATTAAGTATCTTCTTGCTTGATGTCCCTACTGACATTGCCGAGCGCATCTATTCTAAACATCAAGTTAATCCCACCGAGGGCGATCGCCAATCAGGATTTTGGTACTGCGTATGGAAATATAACCTTCCTTGTACAATCACAGAAGGAGCCAAAAAAGCGGCCAGTCTATTGAGCCAGGGTCATGCAGCCATTGGTCTACCAGGGATATCAGCAGGATACCGTTCTCCCAAGGATAAATTTGGCAACAAAATCGCTAAGTCTTACCTACATGAAGAATTAGCAGTTTTCGCCACACCAAATAGAGTTTTCAAATTCTGCTTTGACTACGAAACCAAGCCCCAAACGAAGCTCAATATTGAGCGAGATATTTCCGTAACTGGAAGATTATTACAAAAAGCTGGAGCTTGGGTCAAAGTCGTCAGCTTGCCAGGCCCAGACAAAGGTGTTGATGATTTCATAGCTGCTCGTGGGCCACTCGCTTACGAGAAGTTGAGTCATGAAGCCATGAGATTAAGGGATTGGCAGAAACTATTGCTCCCCTCAAGCCCTGCTGCAATAGAGCCTCCACGTCAACTGACACAATCACAACGTTCTTTACAAACACAGGCAACTGGGAACAGGCAACAGGCAACAGAGAGTGACAAATTGGATCTCTTATCAACACACAGAGAAGACGAAATAGAACAAACTGTTCCCTGTTCCCTGTTCCCTATTCCCTGCCTTTCACAAAATCAACCCATAGGAGAAAACCATGACCTCAACCAACGAGAACAACGCAACACAGATACAGTTGCTAACCGAGAAAATAGAGGAGTTGAGCCAGAAAATCGAGTTCTTAGCAACGAGCCAAGCCGAGAACCTAACCGAATTGAAAGCGAGTCACTTGAACTTCTTGCAGCAGTTAGCCGAGACATTGAATGCCAAGAAGACCTCGAACTTGGAGCCATTAGTGCAAGAATTAACCCAAGCTCTACAGATGCTCGGCTTCGAGGTCAACGAGCAACGAGCTTCTCAAGACAAGTTAACCCAGAGAATTCAGCAGTTATTGACTGCACAGCAAGTGATGTCAGTTTTGAACAAAGTGGAAACGCCAAACGACCAACTACCGAACAACTCCTAAACACAATTACTGAGAATATTCAGCAGTCAGTAGTTGAATCAGCCTTGGTTGAGACCGGCGCACAATTAGCAGAACAACTGTACGGCTATCAGCAGCAGTTCTCAGGAGCCAAAACCAAATTAGATGACTTGAGAGCGGCGATCGCTCCAATTGAGGAAAAACTCTTATTACAAACAACAGCGGATATAATCTCTGACTTTTCGAACAAGTCAGTAGTTGAATCCACCCTAATAGCTGTGTTGCCACAATTGCTAGAGCAACTCGAAGAAGTCACTCAGCAATTAGCTCTCTATACAGCTATTGCTCAACAGTCAGAACATGAAAGTTCACAAAAAACTGTTTGGGCAATAGCTGAGAATATTGAGCAGTCATTAGTTGAATCTACGCTTAGCATTACATTACCACTGTTAATAAAACAACTCTCTCCCTTAAAACAGCAGCAAGAAGGAGTCATCAGCAGATTTGAGGGTTTAGAAGCAGTCATTACTCAAATTGAGCAACGAATTTCATCACAAAGAACTCTTTATGCAATCACTCAAAATATTGAATACTCGGCTGTCTCCTCTGCCCTAACTGAAGCCTTACCGCAACTAATAGAGCAACTTTCTCCCCTGAGACAGCAGCTAAAAAAAGGTATTGCCACATTTGACAAAATATCTACAGCAATTGAGCGCTCATCACAACGCCTTGATTCACAAAAAATTGTAGATGTAATTGCTGAGGATATTGAACAGTTGGCTGTCTCCTCTGCCCTAACTGAAACCTTACCACAACTAACAAACCAACTCTCTAAAACTTGCCAGCAGCTAAAAGTCATCAGCAAATTTGATGATTTAGAAGCAAATATTGGTCAAATTGAGCAAAGCCTTGATTCACAAAAAATTATCGATATAATTGCTGAGTCGATTGAATACTCGGCTGTCTCCTCTGCCCTAAGTGAAACGTTACCACAACTAATAGAGCAACTTTCTCAACGTCACCAGCATATATCAGAAATCAGAACTACATTCGATGATCTGGAAACAGCGATTTCTCAATTTGAGCAACCCCTTTCACCACAGAAAACTCTTTACGTAATTTCTCAAAATATTGAGCGGTCATTAGTTGAGTCTGCCCTGGCTAAAACTTTACCGCAGCTAATAGAACAACTCTCTCAATATCGCCAGCAGCTAAAGGGAGGAAAAGCCACATTTGACAAAATATCTACAGCAATTGAGTGTTCATCACAATGCCTTGATTCACAAAAAACTATCGATATAATTGCTGAGTCGATTGAATACTCGGCTGTTGAGTCTGCTCTAACCCAAATGTTACCGCAACTAGTAAACCAACTTTCTAAAACTTGCCAGCAGCAAAAGGCATCTAGAACCACGTTTGAGGGCTTAGGATTAGCTATTAATCAAATTGAACAAGAACTTGATTCACAAAAAACTATTTACACAATTGCTCAAAACATTGAATACTCGGTTGTTGAATCTGCCTTAACCCAAACGTTACCGCAACTAATAAAACAACTCTCTCTCTTCAGACAGCAGCAAAAAGCTCTTAAACCCAAATTTGACAAAATATCTAAAGCAATTGAGCGTGAAATACAATATCCTGCTTCACAGAGAATTATCTTATCAATTGCTGAAGATATTGAACAGTTATCAGTTGAATCTGCCTTAACCCAAACGTTACCGCAACTAATAAAACAACTCTCTCCCTTGAGCCAGCAGCTAAGGGAAGGAAACACCACATTTGACAAAATATCTACCGCAATTGAGCGGGAAATACAATATCTTTCTTCACAGAGAACTCTTTACACAATTACTGACTCGATTGAACAGTTATCAGTTGAATCTGCCTTAACCAAAACTTTACCACAACTAATAAAACAACTCTCTTCCTTCAGACAGCAGCTAAGGGAAGGAAACACCACATTTGACAAAGTATCTACCGCAATTGAGCGGGAAATACAATATCTTTCTTCACAGAGAACTCTTTACACAATTACTGACTCGATTGAACAGTTATCAGTTGAATCTGCCTTAACCAAAACTTTACCGCAACTAATAAAACAACTCTCTCCCTTAAGCCAGCAGCTAAAGATAGGAAACACTACCCTTGACAAAATATTTACCGCAATTGAGCATGAAATACAATATCTTTCTTCACAGAGAAATCTTTACACAATTACTGACTCGATTGAACAGTTATCAGTTGAATCTGCCCTAACTGAAACGTTACCGCAACTAATAAAACAACTCTCTCCCTTAAGCCAGCAGCTAAAGGAAAGTAACACCACATTTCAGCAGTTTGAGCAATTACTTGGAAATGGATTAGTAGAGTATTTAACCCAAAAAACTCAAGCCTCAGAATACTTGGCTCTCAATGCTATTTCTGATCACGTTGCTCAGGAAACCGTGGCAAGTTATGGGACTGTATTAGCGCTTTCAAAGCTGAAAGAATTGTTAGAGGTGAGTCCATCTCAAACTCATACCGAATTTACTACTGCCTTAGAACTCGTGCTTGACTTAATTGAAAGGTTGGGACATCATCGGAATCATGACCAAGAAAATGTTCAACTCTCCTCTTCAAAGCTGACAACAAATATAGAAGTAGAATCTGAATTATCAAAAGAGTCACTTAAATTGCACCTCAAACAGGTTATTCAGGGTTTAGCTCGTGAGCAACTCGCAGAGGTAGTTATGGAAGTAGGTAAATATGTTAAAGGTGAATTCGTAACAGGAAAAAAAGTCAGTGAGTTATTCATGAGTGTTACAACTGATGCCAAAGCTTTGACTTTTGAGCAGAAAATGAATCTCGTTAGGCAACTGATTAGAGATGACAAACCATCGATTATGGAAAGATTGAGAATTAATTCGCCATCGCCAGATGATAACGGGGAACATCTCCGGTTTCGACGCTAACTTATCAGTTATCAGGTATTAAATATTTACCAATTCATTGATGGGTTAGTTGTTCACTGTTCGCTTTTCACTGTCCGCTGATTTAATTGGTATTGTTACCCCTATTATTTTCAACTGCTTACCTAAAACAAAATTTACTAGTTTCTGTCCGCTCACTAAGATGATTTCATCGGAGTCACGAATCAACTGTTTTGATAATTGTCCAGTTATGCCAGTATGTACGAAGAATCCACCACTGGCTCTTTCACCTTCAATACAGTACAGGAAATCTTTGATGTGTTCTGCATTAATGTGATTAGCGTAACGCTTAACCTGGATTACATAAAGCTTTCCCAAAATCAACACCCGACCATCTACCCCGCCGTCACCCGTATACCGAAAGTTGCGTTGGATTTGCCAGCCTTGTTCAAGGCAGCAAGTGAGTACCAACTCTTCAAAAACGTAAGGTGATATCCTACGTAGTATGGCAATTACAATTGGCAATTCAGCTATAGGAGTTATGCTACGAAGCTGTTGTAAGACTTGACTAGCATACTCAATATTATCCAAGTGTTTCTTAAGATTTTTAGGTAATCTAACCCTTGGTGTTGCCGCTGGGCTTGGTCGTACAAAAACCCTTAGTGTTGTCGCTGAGCTTGGTGGTAATTGCTTCTTAAAATTTTTGGCTAAGAGAGCCTTTTGCGTTGGTGTTGGACTTAGTGGTAATTGCTTCTTAAGATTTTTAGCTAAGAGAGTCTTTTGCGTTGGTGCTGGGCTTAGTGGTACAAAATTTGAAGCTGAAATTGACGACGCTTCTGTACTCTTGGGTGGTAATTGCGATTGCTTAAAACCTTGGGAGCGATACTTTGACTTTGGCGTTGAAGGTGGAAATAATGCAAACAGCCAAGCTAGAAAAATTATCCCACCCAGTGCAAACAACAAACCAATAATTAGGATTAGTATCATTTTCACGCTTCCCTTTGATCATGGGGCAGAGAGCAGGGGAGCAGAAGAGTGGGGGAGCAGGGGAAGTAGGGGAGGCAGGGGAAGCAACATTAATGAATGGTGGCAAGATTTCCTCCATTTCTCCCAATTCCTCCCCTGCCCCCAATTCTTCCAATTCTCCCCCTGCTCCCCCTGCTTCCCGTGCCTCCCCTACTCCCCCTATCTATGCATACCTCTAGATTGTGATTCTTGTTGAGAATCCTGCTTCATCTGATGATGCATATCAACAACAGATTGAACCTTATCAAGTGCCTGTAACTGCTGCTCTGAAACGTTAGGCGATAAAATCCCTTTTTCGAGTACAGCCTCACCGTTTTTAGCACGGACGATTACATTATCGCCAAGACGTTCAAAATCAAAACTTGTACTTTTAAAACTTTTAGAACCATCAGGGTTATCTTTGCCCAAAATGTTAAGCAGGGCTTTGACACTTTGCTCGATAGCTTGACCCTTGGCATCCTCAATAGCAGCCCTAAGTTCAGTTCGAGTATTGTCAATGGCTGACTTAACACCCACAAGGCTTTGCCCAACAGTGTTTTTAACGCCGTCTACCTGTGTACGCAACTCTTGAGTTAAGTTACCGATTTGTTGATTGAGTTCATCCCTGACGTTATCTGTGTTTTCTCTGACTTCATCTAGTCGGTTAGTAAGTTGTTGCTCTAGGAGAGATTTCATCTGTGCAATTTCTTTCCTAAGCTTCGTGACTTCAGGAGTCAGCGCATCTTTAAGGCGCTCAAATGCATTCAAAGCTGTTTTCTTTACCTGACGTTCAACCGAACCAACCCAGTTTTGCAGTTTAGTATTTTGAACTTGTGGCAAAAACCCTTCATTCACCTGTGACAATGCTTTTTGGGTATTCTCAATTAACTGTTGCTGCTTTTCTAAAGACTGACTCATTTCCGCAACTTGAGCAGCTAGTTGTGACAGGGATTCAGGCGAATGCTGGTTTGATTTAATACTATCTACAAGTTTTTGCTGTTCACTAAGTTTCTTCTGCAACACTTGCACTTGCTTTTGTAAAGCTTCTACGCTGTATGTTCGCTGCTGTGGGGCTTTTTTATGTGCTTGAACTGTAGCATTTGTGAGCCCAAAAGTATCAACATATACTTTTCCTTGTTGGCTATGAAAGACTTTTTCGTTATCAATCTTAATTGAGACAGTACCGTTAAAGCTTTGAGGGTCAGAGAGGGATTTATTTAGAATTTCCGTCTTTTGAGGATCTAAAGAATTAAAAGATGGCTTTTCTCCCCTTTCACCTTCATAAACTTTTTTTCCTGATATGTATATCGATAAATGCTCCTTGCCACGTGGTTTTTGAGAGTCCCCCTGCAAAGGGGATTTTTTCTTCTCTTCATCCTTTTTATTTTTCTGCTTGAAGATATATTCCAGTATGTCTAGATAATCACGTTTGACTTCCTTCCCATCCCCATCATTAATCATTGTTCTTACCTAGTATTATTGATTGTAGTAATCCGCTAATATCGGTATTTATTTCTGGAATCACAGCACCACCAATATGATTAAGTATTTCTCTACCTTCAATTTCAATGTAAGCAAAGTCTGCATCAAGTATTAGAGTTAAAGACGATGGATTGGACTCAGTTTGGTATGGAATATAACCAAGCAGAACATTATCCCAGATAGAAATTACAGCATTCTCAATCTCAGCAGTATAAACTTCAATGCTCTGAGGAACATATCCTTCAGGAAAAGGTTTATTATCCCAACTATCAGAGACATTTACTATTTCTGAAGGATATCTATTGGCTAAAGCGGCTATATCAGGCGGAAGTCTTAAAATTCTTTTTCTGTCTGTTTCTGAGATGCGGTAAGAATTATCTGACATAAATTATCTCCTGATTTTGTTTAATAGTAAGTTGAGTGAATTATCTAATTTTAAATCAAACTAGCATATTCTGATAACTGCTCTTGATTTTCTATTAAAGGTAACAGCTTCAAAGCAGCTGCTCGGCGGATTTTCATTTCTTCATCTGCTGGAGGTTTCAGGGTAGATTTTGATGCCAATGACTTTTGAAATTTGTACCAAGCTCTCACACTTGTTATTTCTGAGTCAATTTCATGTTGCGGAATATGAATCTTTTGTAATATTGGTATACTTATCTGCCCACGAGAGCGAAACCCTGGGCTAATAATTACAGCTTGACCTTCTGGTAATGTATTAAATTGGTTAATATCAAATAACTTCCGAGTACTATTTTGATCAGAGTTAGAAATACTTGCACCGCCCTTTCCCCCTGATGAGCGGGAACGCTGCTTATACTTAATTTCTTCATCACCTAAAAATTTACTAAAACGTTCTGCTGCTACATCATCTTGCGGATTGAAAAATGCCTTCGTTGCACATCCTCCAAATATGGCATTAGTTGTGTTTTCTCCATACGCTTCAATCAGCATTGAGAGATTTTGTAAACCTAATATTGAAATTAGCCCATCCTCACGGTTCTGATTGAGCCAATCCACCAGGGCTGGTAAATATAATGTCGGTAATTCATCAATTCCAAGTACCAGAGGACAAGTGCGTTTTTTGGCGACATTTCTGCTTATTATTAGATGCAGAATGGAGACAAGCAGCGGTGCAATTACATCACGCTTTTCCTTATTCATTCCAAATATCACCATCTGTCGCCCTTTCAAATCCAGCGGAATGTTAGTTTTGCCGCAAAAAGCCGCTAATGCAGCTGGAACCATGAATCGGCTAAACAATCCACTAGCTGTACCCACGATGCTAGCCGCTGTTTCTGGGCTACCAGCAACAGATACGAACTGCGCGAAAGCTTCTCTTACCATGAAGTTAAGATTTTCTGCTTGTTCCATGCGCTTAACTAGCTTTGGCAATCCAAGAATTGCTTGGCACATCATGATATCTGGGTAAGCAGTTCCCTTCGCCAACATGAAAACAGCTTGTACTAGCTGATCTCCGGCATTCGTAAAAAAGCTGTTTCCTGAATCTTTCTCTCCAAGTTGAAAGTTGCGGTTTAACGTGATAGCTAACTGCCGCGCCATTTCCGAGTCTTCATTATTGCGAAGAAAGTCTATTGGATTTGCGATCGCCGACTCTGGAAAACCTGGGGCTAAAACGGTGACTTGATAACCACGTTCGAGTGCATACCCCGCGAGTATTGCTGCTTGTCCTTTAGATGCGGCTGTTGCTGATTCCTGCTCTGCATACTTAAAATCATAAAGTGCTAAGGGGAATCCTTGATCTATTGTCGCACGCAGAGCAGGAGTAATAAAAGAAAAAGATTTTCCACTACCTGGGCCACCACAAACAAAAATCCCCCGTTGTGCGTCTGGTAAGTAAAGTGTTCCTACATCTTCTGGAATACGCGTTTTTCTGATTCCATCAACTACCTCACTACTTGTATTTTTGGGAGTTCCAACATACAGCGACACACGATTGTGTTTACGTTTATTGATTTGTTTGCAGGCCAATTTTCGAGCTGCTGCTTTCTCTGTTGTTCCACCCCATCTTGCAGTCGCTAGTTTTGCTTTACCCCCATTAGCATCTATATACTTGGCAACTACAATTACTGCACCACAGACTAGTAAACCAAGTCCTGCGGGAGAAAGCAGAGCCGATTCTATACCTGGTGGCAGCAATTGATTTGGATCTACTGAGGCATTCGTTTTTGTTGTCATCTCCCAGTTCCGACTATAACTAAGCCATTCTCCCTGACTCCAAGCCAAGGCACTGGCCCAATAAAGTAAGGCGTACAAGTCTTCTGCATAAATGGCGGATGGGCGCAGATTCTAAAGAACAAACCAAAGTCTGCTGTGCCTGTTGATTCATTAACTCCCATTAGTGCAACCTTAAACCCACTGCCATAAACCAGTCGTCCTGTCGGCTCAAGACCACCGTTGACCGCAGCTAAAAATCCATACCCACCTTTAACCTGCTGTGATGAACCGGATACCCAGCGTTTACCATATAAGCCCCCGTTCGAGCCTCTCATATCTCCTAACTCCATGTAGGAGCATTCTTTAAGAGATGAACAGGCTACTGGTCTGGTGGTATCGCCTCTAACGACACTCCCAGAGATAAAGTAGTTTGCCCCCACTCTTGAATCTCCTTGTTCAGCCTTGCCCAGTACCAAGGACGCGACACCAACTACACCTAATCCCGAATCAATTGGCAAGGGCATTTTATCAAAAGGAACTTGGCTCAAGCCGGGAACTTGGTTTACGTAACTTTGCTGCCAGGATTTAAACTTATTCAATGGAGTCTTTGTTAGTCCTGGTACAGACTCAATTGCATACTTGCTCAAATCCAATTTTCCCAAAGCTAAATTTGCTGCTTGTGGATTTGACCGTAAAATTTGAGAAATCTTGCGATTATTAAACACTCCGTTTTTAGACAATAATGCGGCTATTGGTGGGACTTGTCGAAGGCTTAAGTTTCCCAAAGCTGGGATAGCTTTGACTAATGATGCTGGGGTCTGCCACTGTATTAAACCAAGGTCTTTTAGTGTCAGTTTTTTGGTCTGTGGTGCGAGCGCACTTATCGACTTCAGACTGAAGCTGGACATTTTGAATGCATCATCTGCATCTCCCAACATTACAACAGAACTCACTTTCTGGCCTATTGTCCATGAACGTGAGGGGTCATATCCAAATACTGATATGAGGTTTTGAGGAATACTCAGATATCCTGGCTGTTGCACGGGTGGTAAGTTATCCCAAGTGATACGTGACCAGTCTGGGGCTTGCACTTGATATTTCCCTTGAGAGTAGGTAATTGTCGGAGTATCAGCTTTAGACGGGGCAGGTAAAATAAGCCCAATTAAAGCCGCAGTTGTTAATAAATAATTTTTCAACTTCATATTTTCCTTGATTTCAGTTAACAGTTAGCAGCATTAGCCAAAAATATATTTTGTAAAATATAAAGTATTAGTACTATTCCAAACACAGTCATAGGCTTTTGTATCGGCTCAATGCTTGTAGAATATTCTCTTAACATCTGCACTGACGCAGCCATAAAGTATCCGAATAAAATCAGCGTTAGTCCGGTAAACAAAAAGCTCGGCAATACTTGAATAAAAATCGAAGTGGTCTTTCTGAACAACATACATGACATCGCTTGTGATGCTGTCCTAAATAAGTTGGCTGTACCTAACTTTTGACATTGGAGTGTCACTATCAATAACACTAAAATAGCTATTATCTTATTGAAATACTTGCGAGCTAGTCTTTTGACTAAATATTTATTTAACTGCTTGATTTCCTTTTGTAACAGTTTCATTGTTTTTAAATTTTGACGATGATATTTTTACTTAAAAACTATTTATAAGAAGCCGATAATTGGAGAAAAACCTGTATCTTTATCTGGACATTTTTCACCTTCAAATCCGTTCGGATGCTTTGAGCAAATCATCGGTTTTAAGTCCTCGTCATCAATTCCCCAATAATTTAGACATCCTTGACAACCTACTGGTTTAAGATGTTCAACTTCTTTATGAGCTTTAATTCTTGCAAGATGCTTTATTTCCCAAGCTTGCATAAATGCTTTTTGGGATTCATAATCAGGGCAAATATTACCTTTGAATCCAGTAGGATGTAATTGACAGCAATAGTTAAAATCTTCAATTTTCAAGAAATTAAATCGGGAACAACCTCTACAGATTAACGGCTGAGAATTTCTCTTACCTTGAAACTTTTGTTGCCGAGCTTGAAATTCTTTCTTTGCCTGAACCTTCGAGGATACTAAAAAGAGGGATGGCAAAGGTAAAAGCAAATTCCAGTATGTTTTGGGTTCACGGATATTTGTATGTAAAACAGCAAATCCAATACTTAATACTATTATTAAGTAGCCTGCTGAGCTATCTGCCTCATAACTATCTTTATAAAAAATAGCGAGAAATCTAATTAGTTCTGTTTTAAAAAAATTCACTAAATAATTCATTTTAAAACTCTCTAGTTTAGCCTAGTATAAAAGTATTTAAAAATCTGAAGAAATCAGAGTAAGATTTTTGTATAAAACTGTAGTTTTATACAAAAAGCATATTAAAGCTCTAGTTGAGACATATAAAGCATCATTATTGATTGTGTGAATATCATATATACTTTAGGATTTTTATTGTTTGGCTGTACAGATAAAATTAAGGCTAAACAAAGTGTGACGATAGAAGCTATGCGAAATGATTTGCATATATAGTAATGTCCAGACATCATCTCTTCTCCTAAATAATTCTTCTTATTGCTTAGATTGGTCTTGAGATTTTCATTCCTGTCCCCACTCGATTAACTGATTAAAAATTTTTTCGTCAATACCAGAGCGAGAAACAGCCTCTTGTCTTGTCTTACCAAGACGTAATAATTTAATAGCATCTTGAGCTTGATTCCAAGTTGTTGAACCCGATTTTATTTGTCCATTGCGATGAGCAAGAGCTAGCCCATAAACCACAGCATTCGCATCGTTTCTTGGTAAAGAATTTCTTGATGTTACAGAAATTCTAGAGGTGTTGTATGCCACAGCACTCAGGCGTTGTTGCACTACAGGTGTTGGCATTGTCGGTGGCGTGGGTCTTGGAGAAATTGCAGATGTCTTATTTGAAGTAGTTGTTGGTAATGTTGAGACTTCTTGGGGTTTAGTTCTGACTACAGGCAATGGTCGTTCTGAGTCCGGTTTGATAACTAGGCTGGTGTATGAGGGCTGTCCCGTAGCAGGTATTAATTTAAACTGGTATTGTTTCTGTCCATCGCTGGCTGACGTAATTACAGTGATTTGCGTACTACCATCACTGCTTGTCGTCATGTTTGGGAAAGCTATCGGCTTTATTTGACGCAGAAAAATAACTGTTGCACTGCCACTACCACAGTTTTCTGTGTCGTTGTTAGATGAATTACTATTTTTCTGGCAGAGATTACCATTTGAAGTCAACGATATACGAGACGGGTCACCTATCCAAACTTGTTTAATTGTTTCACCTGTCGGAATAAAGTTGATAGTCAGTCCATACCCTCGCCAAACTTTCAGAGCTATCCCGGCTGAATTAATCCCTTGAGCATCTTGCGAGTAGACTGCTCTAGCTCCACCAGCAAAAGCAGTAGTTGGGCTAAGAACTAATAAACCCACTAATGTATTTCGGACTAGTCCAAGGAGAAAGCCCTTCGGTCTATGGGTAAGGGGAAAAGGAGCAAAGGGAGCAAAGGGAGCAAAGGGAGCAGGGGAGGCAGGGGAGGCAGGGAAGGAATTGGGGGCTATTGAAGCTATTGAAGAAGAATTATTAGGAAATAACTTTCTTTCCTCCAATTCTCCCCCTGCTCCCCCTGCTCCCCCTTTCCCCTTTTCCCTGTCCGAAAGGACTTTGTTATATTTCTGCATAAAATTCATAGAGAAATGCTCTGATTTACAAATATTTGAACAGTTGTGTTGGCTGGTACTACATACACTTTGGTATCAGACTGTAACGATTGTATTTGTTGAGTATTTGATGATTGCATTCTTTGCAAAACTTGGTCAAAACTTCCTTGAGTAAAACCTGCTACTAAACTTCTATTATCATTACTTACGGTACTACTAGAAAAACCATTGGAGCTAACCGTTGTTTGGCTACTCGGATTATTTTGAACCTCAGCAGCTTTTGATATTCCGCCGATTACTGCTGCCATCAAATCACTGCCCAAATTACTGCCTTTACGAGATTGAGCTTTTAAAATCTCTCCGTTTTTATTTAGAATAATAACGGAATTCTCTGGTATAGCTTTTTCTAAAGTTTGACCATTAACGTTAATTAAGGCGGATACCGCAGACATTTGAATATATTCTGAAGTAGTTGTACTGTTTGGTACTACTACAAGATAAGAATTGATGGGTAATATTTCCTGACCATCCGAAGCCTTTAAAGGTTTAGTCAACCTAATCAGATATTTTTGAACTTGATTTGTATTACCTGCACTTATAACAATTGGGGTTTCTAGTTTGCCCTCTGTGCGAGTTCCAACTATTACACGTCTTGCATTGTAATCTACATTTTCTTGATTACTTGAAGTTTCTGCTACGTTAGTTGATGTATTAACTGGGGATGTACCAGTGCCACCCGCCAAACCTTCAGTATTAATTGGTTCCTCAGTCGTAGCATCACTACTAGCACTAAAACTACCAACATTAGAAACAGCCAACCACTGCTGTTGCGGATCTACGCTTAATTTATTGCCAACAGACATCCCCAAAGCTATAGATTGAGGTTGTGGTCTAGGTGTAGGGGCAAAGGAAGACTTTGTTGATACCGCTTCTCTAGATATAGGCGGTTGTAGTGTTGGATTTCTCCGAACAGATATTGGCTGTCCTTGTGGTACTGGAGTGTACTGCCGTTGGCTTGTTGGTACAGGAGATGTGGTAGATGCAACTGCCTTTGAATTAGTTGAAGCTGTGGAATTCGGATCAGCAGATGCGTTAGCTGATTCTCCTTTTCTTATAGGCTTTGAAATATTCCTTATGCTTTCTAATTCCGGTTTTTGAGAAGTAATCGCTAGTGCCGTCTTTATTTTGCCAGGGTTCTCAGAAACTGTTTCTTCAGTATCTTCGGCAGAGTCGGCTTGTTTTATCGGCTGTGGACTTACTGCCGTCGAATTAGTTAAAGCATTCATTGAAGCATTTATCATCCCACCTGCCACCGCCACCACCAGAAAAATTCCGCTCCCTATCACCCCTGCTTTTAGTAAAGGATGCTGAGTTACTGCGCGAGTGGTTACAATCTCTTCTGGGTCTGGTGGGTTTTCCGGTTCAACTAATTCTGAACCACTTTCTAAAGTGTATTCAACAGTTACCCCATTCATTGCTCCAAAACTTTTCTTATCTTGGGGTACAGAGTCAGTTGCCTCTATTGTGGCAGAGAGTGCAACAATCGCTTTATTTTCTTCAGTCCTTAGTGCTTCAGTCGCTGTCATAGAATTACTTCCCGAGCTCCAAGTCTTGCATTTTATAAATTTCTAAACCCGATTTCCTAACCCCATATGCAATGCGTTGAATCTTAGATGAGTTGGGGGGAGGCGGTGGTGTATCGATTGCTCTGACAAATATTGTTTTGTTAAATGCGATCGCCCGACCGACCTGATTGCTGCCCTGAAATACCACCAAGTTGGCTACCATATCTATTGACCACTTCCCTTGTGCCAGCTTCTGAGGCTCGGAAAAATCCCGCACAGCTAGAACTGATTGCGTCGTACCGTTGAAAACATCAACTGGTGTAAGAGAGCCTAATTCCTCTAAGAAATTACCTCGAAAATCTTCAGATAATGCAAATCCACTAACCCATACATTCGTTGTAATTTTTTTATCTCCCACCTGCACACCTGCATCTAGTACTGGTTTTTTCGTTGGGTCTGGGTTCGACGAGTCATTACTATTTGGTATCCCTGTCCAGCTTAATAGCCCCGTCATTGTCTGCCCGACAAAGTAGGTGATTGCTGCCGCTGTCCGTTCCTCATTATCGATAGGTGATACTCGAATACTTGACCCATCAGCTAGTTCCACTAGTGTCGGCATCTTGCTTTGTGCTACTTTCCCAATCCGCGCAAAATTTACTACTTGGATTAATAGTAAAAGCAGTAGTAAGACTGCATTCCCCATCAAAAATATTGGGGTTAAGTTTATTTGCTTTTTCTCTAGTAACTGCATGGTTTACCTCCTTGGCGAAATCGTAAATTTCGCAGCACTAGTAAAGCCAGTAAAAAGAGCCATTCCCCCACCTGCTCCCATTGCTACAGAGAGAATTGGGGAAAAGATTGCTTGTATTAACTGTAGCAACATCGGATTATTTGTGGGTGTTTCAACAAAGGCACTAGCCGCAACTCCTACAAGAATTGAGTTTGACATCATGATTAATGCAAGTGCTAACCATCCAGAAAGCCATGCAAATATCGGTTTCGCCCCTAAAGGTAATATCGATAAAACCAAAAAAATTGGAGCCATATAAGCTGTCAGTAGAAAAGAAAACTGAACTACAAATTGAAAGGCTGCTGATAACCCACTAAAAATTATATAGGACATCCCTTGAACAATATAGTTAATCACCCCTCCAATAATATCTAAAATATTCCATTTGCTTTTTGCTTGTATTCCCTTTTCTTGTTTATAACTATTAGCTTGATCCTCAGCATCTTTAACTATTTTTTGTTGGCACTCTTGCTTGGGATAAGTTTCAAGACCGTTTGGATCTGTCGCTTTCTCCTGGAGTTTTTCGCATTGACTTAGTTGAGCTTGAGCAGCTAAAATAAAGCTTTGATCTATGTTTGCACCTCGAATTGCATTTTTCAGGGAAACATCGCCTCTAGTAATAGATAAGACTTGGGAATTAAGATTATTTGAAACATTGCGTAAAGCTAAAGATGAAGCAGCTAGCATTGCTCCATTATTGCTAAGTAACAAAATCACAATTAGAGGAAATGCCACTTCTCTAACAAAACCAGGTGAAAAACCCTCTTCCATAAATTGTTCATACCATTGTAATGCCCAAAAACTTACGAAAACTACTGCTCCTAGCATTGAGACATTAACAATAGCTCTATAAACAGAATTGTTCCCACTTGCTAATAAATCCCAGTCTTTATCAAAAGCTGAAGTTACTATCCTAGAACCATCTATCGCACCATTCACCACACGTCTTGAGAGCGTAGGCAGGTCTTTATTATCGTTAGTATTAGTAACAGGTGCAATCCCCAAGTAGATTAGGTTTATTAGGTATGAATACATAATAGTTAAAAGGAGAAAAGGGTAAAAGTAAAGGGGAAGCAGGGGAGCCTTTTCCCTTTCCCCAGCCCTTTCGGGCTTCTATTGTCTTTCCCAGAAAGCATCATTGTAAGCTCCAGCGCTGAGCAATTGCATTGCTGCGTTTCTAGCTTGAGCATCTTCTTTTTGAGATTCTTGAGTCATACTATTAGAAATATCAGTCAGATTAATATTAGCCGCTGCTAATGCTCGTGTTTGTTTCTGAGTTTCTCCATGTATTGCTTTAGAAATAATTACATTTTGGAAGTTTTGCACAGCCATTTTTTTCAAAATGTCTTGGGTTATAACATCTGACTGCGCGCTTAAAGAATTAGTTGAAGAAGTATTTAGCGCTTCATTTGTTAAGTCAGCTTCTTGCGCCTGTACTAGTTGTCCTTCAGTTCCCAAAGTCGATTGTGATTGTCCTAAAGTATATTGACGATGCCATTCAATTTCGGCGTTACTACCTTGTACATTGGGATCTCTCTCTTGCAAATCTGGATTTTGGGTACTAATTACTTTTTTGATATTTCTCGCTGATGCTAAAGGGTCTGGAATTCCTAAAGAGCCAATAGTCGAATCAACAGCCTGATTTAATTTCTCGGTTACTTCACCATTTAACTGTCCTTGTATTTCCCCTAAAGAAGAATTAAATTCATTCTTGTATCCATTAATTCGAGTTTTTAAACTGGTATAAACTTGCTGGAATTGAGTGAGAAAAGGTAATTCTAAAGCCAGAACTTGACCCCCATTGTTGCTTACGAAAATACTCACTGCAAAAACGGAACTCAAGCTAAAAACGTGGATTAGTGTACGTGAAATCATTCGGCTGGGAAATTTCATATAAATCTGTTAAAGGTGTTGCAAAGGATGAGGGCGAACAGCGACTTTCAACAAGAGCTTCTTTGTTGTTTAAAGGATGAACGGTTACCAACTCCACATAATTCGTTTTATCTTTGCTAGGTTGAGAATACGATTTAAAATAATCGTTTTTATAATGTGGCGTGTTGTTTGGGATTAACGGACGATTATTTGTCCTAATCAATACATAATCTCCATTATCTCTGAGTGCAACATTTATCCCTGGTTGTCTGATCTCTTTATAATTAATTTCCTCTCCAGCCAACTGAGATTTATACATTGAAGATAGGGTTTTACTGGCTTTAATAACATTTAATCCCTCAGCTATAGATTTTTCACAAACTTCTTGTTGTTCAGTTAAAAAACTCTGGTATTTTTCATCTTGAACTTTCCACATCTGAAAACCTAATATTGCTACTCCTACACCCAAAATCGTTAACAGAATTTTTTGTTTAATGATAAAATTAATTAGGCTTTTCATAGTGGTTGTCCTTGTTTTATGCACTCAACATAATACTTAGAAAACTCCGACACCCATTCAAACTTGTTATTGAACTTAGCTTTAAAGCGATCGCGCGCTGCTTGTTCCTCTCTGCTGTTAGCGACTAGAGCTAGCATGACGTAGGAGGGATAATAACGGCAGCGGATGTAAGTGCGGTTGTAGTCGAGTAGCCAATTTGTGTACATCTGTTGAGAGTTAGGACGAAATAATTCATTCTTTTCAATGATTGCGTGAGGAATAGAAAGGATATCAGTAAAGCTTTTAGACGCACCAGAAACTAACCGCCCAATCAATTTGTAAGGCATATTTTGCAGAATCTGTTCTCCAGCATCAGATTCAGCGATTGAGATTACATCCTGGGCAGCGAGTATAATGCGAGTCCCTGACTTGCGAGCAGTGGCACACTTGCGACCCACAAGCCGCGATAAAGCTGTAAACCTCAGTAGCACTGAAGCTTCATCCATAAAGAACACACTATTGGGCGAGGAAAGCGACTGCCTCGAAGCTGCCATGTACGCACTCATCCCAAACACTTCTGCTTCTTTATCTGATTGCAGATTAGTCAGAGCAAAAGTTATGAACTTGGCGTCTGTTTGGAAGGTCGAAGGCCGACAAATTGCATCACCAATTGAACTAGCCTGCCAATACTTCAGCCGCAAGCGGATATAATTAAGCGCTTTTTCAACCTGATCGTCTTCATAGCCCAAATTGATATACTCTGTAGAGAAAAATCGCTGCATATCTACCAGAGTCGGTGTATCATCCCATTCCTGTGTTCCGATCCCTGACTGTCGCGCTAATTCAAATCGTTTTTGAATATCTGGAGCGTCGTAGAATGCTTTTACTCCTAACGGAATTAATGACTCGATTGTTTGTGCCAGGAAACCGTCAAATTTTTGTGACCCCAACACCAACTGCAAGACAATTAAATTAACATCATTTCGATGAAATTTAAGTCTTTCTTTTCTTCCTTCTACGTCCGACTCAGGAATTGCAGATAAATCGACTGGTTGAACTAGATTGTTTGATTCCTTGGCAATGTTAAAGTAAAACCCCCCATGATATGGAGTGAAATCTCCAAATGTTCCAGTCCCATCATCATTGGGCAAGTCAATAATTAGAACTGACATCCCCAAAGCCAAATACTGGGCAATCATTGTCGCCACAAGAACAGATTTTCCTGAACCTGTCGTTCCCAGAATCATCATATTCTTGGTAATTAACAAGTCTAAAAACACTGGTGTATGTCCATTGTCTGCAATTAGCTCAAAACCAGTATTATCAGCCTTGGCAATTTGCACTGTGCTGGCCAGTCCCAACACCTCACTTGCAAAGAATGTTAAACGGCGATTGTAAGGACGCGATAATAAGTATTCAATCTTTCCTCCCAGCGTTTGCAGCCAAATTAACCAAGCATATTCTGTTTCTCTAATCAGTTCTGCTGGTTGGTTTATGTACCCGGAAATTAATCTGCAAGCATCATCAATTTGTTCAGGCGTGTCTCGGTAAATTAACACAACTAACGAGAGAGTTTCTGGTGTGTCCCCCGTGTACAATTGCTTTTGGGCATTCACCGACCACTCAACATTGATTTGTGAGGCTACATCGATTGTTTTCTTGGCAGCGCTAATTTCTGCATTTCGCGCTCTGCGGGTAATCATTTGTTGTGCTAATCGTGTTAGCTTTTGATCCGCTGGACTTATTTCGGTAATTACTTCGACATCATAAATCGTATCTCGTGCAAATATATTCCATAAAAAGCGGATTTGTGCTTCTGTTGATGCAAATACCTCTGGTTTTTGCGACAGAACCATCACGCCCACATATTTTTTCCCATCAGTCCCATAAGGTAAGCATACCCATTGACGATCTGCATAAGGTATACCGTTGTTCATTAAAACTGATGTCGCGTGCGCTTGATCTATATAAGATTTATTTGTCGGTGCTACTTCGTTAAATTCCTCCCTAACTCCAAGTTCATCAAATACCAAATTATGTGGGACTTTTACTTTTTTTGCTCCCACATTTTTACTTAATTCATCCCATAGTTGTTGTACGCTTTTTGGTTTGGGTGCGAACCCCATTTCTGTTAATATCTGCAAATGTCTTTGCGATATATCTATCCCTTTCTCTAGTATCCTTGCTAAGTTCTTTTTTGTAACTTCCGTCCCCCCTGTTGGTGTAAACCGCCGTTGTAAAAAATCTGCCAGCTTCACCAATGCTCTGTCTATCGGATCTCCTCCATCTGTACCTCCTGGCAATACCGTGAAAGTTGTGTACACCGAAAGAGTTATGTTTTTTCGTTGCCGCTGCTGTGTTAACTCCTGAATTCTTGCCAACTGTCCCCAGTCCAGAAACTCACTCTCGTCTGATACTGGCTTTTGCAATCGTTTATAGTAATACTTTTTAGCATCACTATCATCACAAAACGAACTCCACCTAAATGTGAGTTTCTCACCAGTTGGTATCTCCTTGCACCCATTTTTAAAAGCTTCTGCAACTGCTTCTACCTGTTCAGTTGAATTAAATAAAGGATGTATTCCTGTACAGCTATATCCAAATACTAGTTGTAATGTGTTGTTCGTGTCGCTTAAAAGTTTCTTACTTAATAGGTATGCGCCAATGCTATAGCCACCCCTTTTTAGTTTTATAAAAGTTGTCAAATCTAGCCAGTCTTCAAAGGGACTTAGCTTATTTCTAGTTTTTAGGCGACCATTCTTCATCACGACCAATGTTTACGAATTTTTTTAACTCCAACTCGATTTTTTGATTGTGGAGTTGAATATCTTACATATCCTCTTGACCACATCGGCACAATTGGATAAATCTTTGACCAGAATAAATGTGGCTTTTTTCCTGATAAGGCTAAAGCTGTTGCACTCAACCAGCAACCTATCAATATACTCCAAGCCAGATTTAACCCCATAGCATAAGAAGCGAAAAAACCTATCCCAAATAACGGGATTACTATTGCAAATTGAAATCCTGTAAAGATTCCGATTGATGCACTCTTTCCCAAGGACTGGTTTACTTGTTTGATTTCTGGCATAAAAAGGGAATAGGGAACTCTTAACAGAAAGAGGGAAGAGGGAATGCGGGAATGGGGAATAGGTAATTAGGATAGAAAAGGATGAGCAGGCAACAGTTTCTCTTACTTTTTACTAATTTTCAGAGTTAAAAAAGTTCCTTCTTTCTCTCCCCTCAAGCTATTAAGAGTTAAGAGCTAGAAGTTCCCTCCTCCCTCTTGCCTGCGATGCACTGAGCTTGCCGAAGTGTTCCCTATTCCCTGTTCCCTCTCTTACGTACAAGCCGCACTAACGTTTGCAAACAAAATATTTTGGGCAATAAATAACACTAAAGTTATAAAGAAAATTCCTATTGGTTGCTGTACCATTTGAGTAACTTCCTGCCCTTCGCCTAGTGCATTCGCTACTTTCACACCAGATGAAACAAAGTAAACGAATAGCATCACTGTTATCGCTGCGTTTATTACTCCTGGCAAACCATTTATTAAAGCATTACCAGCTGCTGATACTCCACCAAACATACACGTCAATGCTGTTTGAGTCGGGTTAAACAGTCCAAATGCCTGGGCTGGCATTGTTTGGCTTGCCACAATTAACGTTGTCCCAACTGCATATATCTGATGTTGGTACTTCAAACCTATCTTGCCTATAAGCTTGGCAACTTTTTGATTGCTGGTTTTAGTCCTTGGCGATACACGTTCATTTTTGCTTACCAAAACAATTGCTCCTTTGTTCATGATCACATTTATAAGGATTTGCTTTCCGTTTTTACTTTTTGTTGATAATTTATTTCTATCTCCGCTAGAGTATGTTCTCTAGCTAAACTACGTATCTCCTGGAGTACTGGTATATGCGACTCGTATAGCTTTGCTAAGCCTCTTAACCGTCCTGTTTTTGGGTCAGTAAATTTTTTGAACTCCGGCACATATTTTCGAGCTATATTTAAATACTCTTGTAGCTGCCTTGCTGTCACTTTAGGTTCTAACATTGCTGCCACTTCTGGCCTTGTTAATTCTTTGACTTGTCCACACCTCCATATCGCTTAACGAAGAAAGCTTTTAGTAATACCAATACGCTTCGGATAAGCATTGTAAACTCTTCAATTGCGTTTAGACCCGAACCGTATTGCATCCTCTACCTTTTTTGCTCGCAGGTGGTTCCCAGAACTTCTAAACTTACAATACTTATAAAAATACCCGCCTTTTTCAAGGTCGGGAAGGTGCATTTGGAACGCTAAAATATTTTAGCTAGAGTCAAGCTAAAGGACTAATAATATTACAGCCTTGTAGATACTAAAACCTTTATCTAGAAAAGGTTTAATCACAATACAGGATAGCAAAACAACTTTTGTAATCTTATTGCAAAAGGTTAAACGTCTATTTATTAAGCCTTTTTCTACAAGACACTCTGCCAATGGGTTTGAGAAAGCTTAAAGCCAAAATCAATCTTCCCACCGGGAGCCGGATTTGTTGGTCTTTTCCCGACTAATACTACAAAGTCAAGCCCAAGCTACCTTTGTACTAAATAGCAATTGATTGTTTTACCCTCTCTTTCCCACAGATCATTTAGTAATCCACAAGCTACACAGACTACATTCTGTGGTTGACGGCGATTCTTGCCATTTCTAAACCACCTACGGATAGTATAACTACTTGGATACCCTAAGACTAGGGCTAGTTGGTCGTGAGTTAACTTCCATTTTTCCTTAAACTCTATTGGGTGCATAGTATTTATCTGAGATACTTGCAGAGTAACTTATTTGAATATTTATAGCATATTTAATCACAACATCGTTAACACTTTTACACCTGTTTATCTAGATTTTTTCTAACATTGATGTTTGACTAATCTGAAAGCATCAATACTAATATTAGTCACAACTTAGTCAATCGATTCAATTCCACAGAGCCAACTGGTATCAGAAACTCACAAAACCAGTAGCTGTACATATTTTAAAAATATATACTGAAAATTTATTGTCATAGTTACAACCATCCATTGTCCCAAGTACAGATTATTTATTTTTGTGACTATCCTATAGCTTCTGTAGAAGATAAAAGCAAACACCTGTTCGATTCTGAAGATTTAAATTTTATGAACTCTCTTTTTGCCAATGTTTTACAATATAGTTGGAAAAATCTTACTGTTCGCAAATGCCTTCTTTCGTTTCAAGTTCCTTACCATTAGAACCTCCTCAAAGTGCAATGATGGCACTTGTAACGTTACGGGACTACTATGCCCCTCTTGTATCCGAGTATGAAAAGTTATATACCCAAGCTAAAACTAATCTCACTCATGTAGAAGCTTTATTGTCTAACTGGGCAAATACCGACGACGTTGAACAAGAGTCACCTAACCCAGAAAAACAAGATAAATCTTCCTTATCTGCTCTCAATGAATCTGTTAACGGCAATTTGGGAAATATTCCTGACTATGCCCTCTGTGATCACGATTCCCCCTCTGCTTCTACAGAGTTAGATGAATTTCTCTCGCCACCCCTATTTCCACTCATTGAAACCCGATTAGACGATGCCCAAAATGCTGATCAAAGAGTTCACCAAAGTGAACTGCCCCTATTCCCACTTATTGAAACCCAATTAGATAATAACTTTAATGCTACTACTTCTACAGATGACTCAACTGAGCCACCTATATTCCCACTGATTGAAACAGCAACGAATGGCGAACAGCAGTCACTCAAATGGGCGGAGATTCCCATGCTGCCACAATATCAATCTCTAAGTCGCCTTGAAGCTATTGAACAGATATTGGCAGAACAGATTGGCACAATTGTTCACATCGATTTTATTGTTAAAACGCTCTACGGAGAATTAGAGCCAGATGTATTAAAGGTGGTAAAAGGTAGAGTTCAATCTTCACTCACTCAGGGCAAAGAAAGTAACAAATGGTTCAGCGTCCCTGGAGAACCCGGATGTTATACCCTTTCTCTAACTTTACTCTCCAAACCGGAGACGAAAAATTCATCCGCCAGAGTCAAAGGCAAAAATAAAAGACAAGCTTTGCCGCCGCAGCCCAAGGAAATACCAATGCTTGAAGAATGGAGAGGTCAGTTTTTAATTGATGCACTGACCACTTTTTTAGAACAGAATTCGGGCGAAGTTTTTGGTGTTGCAGAAATAATCAACGGAATCTACGGCGAACTCACTGCAACTGAGATTAGAGAAGTGAAAAACAAGGTATTGAATGAATTATCACGGGGTCATCGCACAGGGCGATTCACTAGAGTGCCTGACCAAATTGGAGTTTACACTTGGGACTTAAGCTTAATTAACAATAACGCTTAAGAATTATTAGCTAAAGCGCTATCCTTGAAAGAAGACAGAATATTTCACCTCCGATTAACTCATGATTGCGCCAACTCAAGTTGATAAATTAAGCGCGCTAACTTTGTCTGAAATTCAGCAGTTTTTAGAGAGTGGACTGTTTCGTGGTATTGGCAAGAAAACTGCCCAAACTCTTGTCAACCACTTTGGCAGTGAAACTTTGTCGATATTAGATTATAGTCCCGAACAACTTGAGCAGATTCCGGGACTCAGCTCCTATCGGATTGATGGCATTACCAAAGCTTGGTCATCAAGCAAAAATAATCCTAATTTGGGAGTGATTGCCCAACTTTTAGCACTTAAGACACCCCTGTCTTTAACCTTAAAAATTTGTGACTATTACGGACATCAAACGAGCCATGTACTCCAAAACAACCCTTATAAGCTAGCTGATGATATTGATGGCATCGGCTTTAAAACGGCTGATGAGTTAGCGATATCTCTAGGGTTCTCACTCTCGTGTGAAACTCGATATGCTTCATCTCTAGTTTATGTATTGAAATCAGCTTTACGTGAAGGTAATTGTTTTCTCCCGTTTGAGCAATTGCTTTTTGCAGCCGCATCTGTTCTCAAGCGTCCTAACTATACACCGGATCATCAACTTTTAAATACTATTCTTATTCAGCTAATAGATAAGGGAACTTTGATTTCTGGTGACGGCAAACAGAGTGTTTATATAAAAGCAGCTTACCGCGCTGAGCTTTCTGTCGCTTTAAAAATTCAATCTTTCCAGAGGCAACCAACTCGCTCTACAGAACATTTTGAACACTGGTTAGCCCAATTTCAGAAGAGCGAATATCGTCAACTCTCACGCTTGAGTGATGAACAAATCAGTGCCTTAATGATGGCGGTAAAACATCCAATTAGTATCATTACTGGTGGCCCTGGTCGCGGCAAAACCTATGTCCTGAAAACCTTGCTCGAATGGCTAATACAACAGGGGGCAATAATTGCTCAAGCAGCTCCGACAGGAAAAGCTGCTAACCGAATGAAAGATGCTACAGGCATTGAAGCAAGTACCATTCACCGTTTACTTCAATGGCAGGGAGTTGGGCAAGCTTTTCTCTATAACGAGGATAACTTGCTCCCTATCGACTGGCTGATTGTTGACGAGTTTTCGATGGTTGACATCTTCCTATTTAATTCTCTACTCAAAGCTTTACCATCGACAACAAAAATTTTATTGGTCGGAGACTCTGACCAATTACCCAGTGTTGGAGCAGGAATGGTACTGCGAGACTTGCTTCATTCTGACTTAGTGCCAACTACAAGACTGCAAACCATTTATCGTCAAAAACATGAAAGCCCGATTATCTATGCGGCTAGTGACGTAAATTTTGGTACAGTCCCAACACTGCACAAATTTCACGAAGCAGCTGAGTGGATGGATGTGGGCGATTGCGCCATGTTAGAGATGGATAATCCGCAAGCTACGGCGTTAGCCATTAGAGAGCTAGCCCTAGCCATGAGCAAAGAGAATGTTGATTTGAATCAACAACTGATGGTCTTAGCGCCCCAAAAGGACGGGCCTGCCGGGGTTCACAATCTCAACAAGCTTCTTGCCCCGATCTTTAATCCTAAAAAGGATAATAAACAACTTGTTGTTTCTGGCTCAGTTGTCTATCGTGTAGGCGATCGCGTTATACAACTCAAAAATCGTTACGAAACCATGCCCCCTGTGATGAACGGTGAGATGGGACAGGTTATTGCTGTAGACCCTGACAAAGAACTGGTAACAATTGACTGGGAGGGCGGCGCGACCGTTGACTATTATAAAGGGGACTTTGAGCAAATTATGCATTCCTTCTGTATCACTTGCCACAAGAGCCAGGGCAGTGAGTTTCAGTATGTGATTTTCCCGTTAATTATGTCCAATTCCCGAATGTTAACGCGTCAACTGCTTTACACCACCATGACTCGCGCAATGGGTACATTTATCGCCGTTGGACAACATCTTGCATTAAATATTGCTGTCGCCACAGATAAACCCTCTTCACGCTTTACCGGGCTAACCAATCTGCTCATCTCACCTATTGATGAAATTACTAATATTTGGCACAGCTTGAGCAGTGCCAAGAAGACTACAAGGGAAGCAAGCACTACTGTAACTATCGCATCACGACTGCAACAACGCGAAATTACTGCTACACAAGGACAAATGACAGCCATCGGCAGTCTTGCACAAAATATGTATGAGTCCAAATATGGTTATCGTCCTTCAAAGCAACCCGAACTCGTCGGCAAGTTTCGCTTTAACACTTATCACTATGAAACTTCAGAAGTTGAATTAATTGATTCGGCTATTGATGCAGTTCTGGGTAACCAATAAATCTTCTTAGTATTTATGTACTAGCAGATTAATTTTCGCAGTACTATAATCATGTGCGGCGTTCTTGGCTCGGCAATGTCCACTTTTGGTAATCTTTCTCCTCAACAAATAAATGCAACTCCAGTTCATGAAACTATTACCGGAGTCGTAGAACGGCTGACTTTCTATTCTGAGGAATCCGGTTACACCGTTGCACGACTAACGCGTCCTCGCGCCACCGACTTAACCACCATTGTCGGCAATTTCGCTAATATTCAGCCAGGGCAAACTCTACAACTTACTGGCTTTTGGCGTGATCATCCGCAATTCGGGCCACAGTTTCAAGTTGTTAATTATAAAGAAACTAAACCCGCCACACTCACCGGAATCGAGAAATACCTGGGCAGCGGTCTAATCAAAGGTGTTGGCCCAGTCACGGCTAGGCGGATTGTCGAACACTTTGGTTTAGAAACTCTTGACATCATCGAAAACCAAATTGAGCGCCTAATTGAAGTTCAGGGCATTGCTAAAAAACGAATTAACTTAATCAAAAATGCCTGGGAAACACAGAAAGCCATTAAGTCAGTGATGGTGTTTCTGCAAAGTCATGGTGTTTCTACTACTTATGCAGTCAAAATTTACAAGCAGTATAAAGATGAAGCGATAGCGAAAGTCACCACCAACCCCTACCAGTTAGCCGAAGATATCTACGGCATTGGTTTTCTGACAGCTGACAAGATTGCTCGGAATTTAGGAGTTCCATCTGATAGTGAATTTCGTTACCGTGCGGGACTAATTCATGTTCTCGGTGAAGCTGCTGCGGATGGACATTGCTACTTGCCCCAACCAGAACTAGTTGAACAAGTCATCAAACTGCTGACTACATCAGATCATCAACCCAGCGAATCCGGCATCGCGGACATCATTAAAGATATGGCGCTCAAGGACGACCTAATCCGCGAGAAGGGCGAAGACCAAACGTTGATGTGCTATAAACCAACCTACTTTCATACTGAACAAAACTTAGCGCAACTGATACATAACCGCCTCATTCAACCAGTTGCACAAGATATGCCTCGTGTCCGTGACTGGATTGACCGCTTCACCAAGAGTCGCAAAATCCAGCTTTCACCACAGCAACGTCAAGCTGTAGAGATGGCTGCGTATTCCAAAATCCTGATTTTGACTGGTGGCCCTGGTTGCGGGAAAACTTTCACCACCCACACCATAGTCTCTCTGTGGAAAGCAATGGGCAAATCTATCGCCCTGGCTGCTCCCACTGGACGGGCTGCTCAACGTTTGGGTGAAATGACCGGACTCGAAGCCAAGACGATACACCGCTTGTTGGAGTTTGACCCCAAGACAATGGGCTTTAAGTGCGACAGCGAAAATCCTTTACCCCACAGTGCAATTATTGCTGATGAAGCCAGTATGCTTGACTTGTTTCTGGCTTACTCTTTAGTTAAAGCGATTGCAGATGGTTCGCAACTACTGTTAGTGGGTGACATCGACCAGTTACCTTCAGTTGGCCCCGGTCAAATACTTGCTGACCTCATCAATTCTGGTCGTGTGCCAGTAGTGCGTTTAACCCAAGTTTTCCGCCAAGCCCAACAGAGTGCAATTATCACCGCTGCTCACCAAATTAATCAGGGACTGTACCCTACTATCGAGCCGATTTCTGATAATCCCGTGTCTGACTGCTTGTGGCATGGCGGCGGATTTGCTCCTGAACATGGGGTGCAAGCAATCTGCGAACTCGTTACAGACTTTATTCCTCGCTTAGGCTTTAATCCGGCTACTGATGTGCAAGTCCTTTGCCCCATGTTGCGCGGTTTGATTGGCACTCGCAATCTCAATACCGTGTTACAGCAACTGATTAATCCACCCAGCCCTGACAAAGTAGAGATTACTAGGGGCGGGAATCTTTTGCGCGAAGGCGATCGCATTATTCAACTTACCAATGACTACAACCGCGAAGTTTTCAACGGCGACCTGGGGATTATCCAAAGCATTGATACCGTAGAGCAGGAAGTAATAGTCCAGTTAGGTGAGCGTACTGTCGTTTACGATTATGCAGACTTGAATGAAATTGCCTTGGCGTTTGCTGTCTCAATACATAAAAGCCAGGGTTCAGAATATCCTGTGGTGATACTGCCTATCTATATGCAACATTATATGATGTTGTCCCGCAACCTGTTTTACACGGGGATAACTCGCGCTAAGAAATTGGCGATTGTCATTGGTTCAAAAAAAGCCATTTCCCTTACTGTGCGATCTACTGATGACGGGTATCGGTACACGAGGTTATGTTCTAGGTTGCTTCAAGCACCAGGGCGAACGTTAGCCGCAATCTGAAAACGGATTTTAAATTTTGAGCTAACACATAGCGCAAGTTAGCCTTGCATCAAGTACAGCACTAGCACCATGACTACCCCTAAAATTCACTCACTTATCTCCATTAACAACTCTATTTTGGTCGTATTTTACACCGAAATGCATTGCTGGCAGTTTCGGATCATCAGTGACAATGGTGCGGTGTTTGGCGAGCAAAAGCTTTACAATACAGCATCAGCAGCCCAAGTTGCTGGTCGTGATTGGATATATCAGGATGCATGAAGGCAAAACTTAGTGCATGAATTACTGCATAGGGAGAATCGCTGCTTTTTCAGACTCCATTTCCAGCATCAATCATCTTCGCCAATGACTCTGCATTAAACCTCGTAAGCGATTCTGCCAGCTGCTGGAAATATCTATATTGAGCGTCTGCATAGTCCCCAGGCTCTAATTCTAAAAGCTCACAAAACTTGAGGTAATCAACTTTCCAATTGAATTCGCCAATAGCATTCGCGAAATTTTCGGCTATTTCTCTTGAAGAACTGCGCTTCTGTCGAAGGCTTGCCGTTGTGTTCGTATTTGCCTGGGCGCTCTGTCATCTATCGTGCTGTAGTAGATTTGTATTAATACTAATTTTAATCTCCTCTCATATTTACGTCAGTGGAACAGGACTACAAGTACAACGCCATTGAAAATTAAACTCCTATTTCCAATTCCAGCAAACTCAACACTTTTTCTTCTAACGCCGTCAAATAAACCCGATTCAACTTCCCTAACGACTCCAAAAATTTCTGCACAGATTCCTCCAGTCCACTCGAATACACCCGACTCAGGCGCTCGCACACCAATTGCATCTGCTCACACTCGTTCGGCAGGTAATTGTAAGATTTTAGGTATTGCAGCCCAACCGTGTACTCACCATCCCAGGTTTTGACGGTGCAACTGAATTCGCCCACATGATTGACAATTCCCCAACACCCACCCTTACCTCTGAGTTCGGGGTTATCTTTGGCTATGATTTGGCAGACTTCGCCTAGCTGATAAGTATTTGGTAGTTTGGTACGTTCCATAATTCTCTGCACAACATCAGTGACGATCCTGGCACTGGGAACTTTACCACCTGCCTCCTGTACTGCCCGTTGCCAAACTTTAACCTGCTGCTGGGGTTCTAGCTTTGCCAGAGGGCGCACTTGTCCTTCGTTAGTCGGCAGGATTTGTGAGCGGTTAGGTCGAGTTTTGTCTACTTTCTCGTTTTGGGAACAATTTGTTCCCGTTTCATCCACTTCCCCATTTTGGGAACAATTTGTTCCCGTTTCATCCACTTCCCCGTTTTGGGAACAATTTGTTCCCGTTTCATCCGCTTCCCCGTTTTGGGAACAATTTGTTCCCGTTTCATCCACTTCCCCATTTTGGGAACAATTTGTTCCCATTTCATCCGCTTCCTCATTTTGGGAACAATTTGTTCCCGTTTCATCCGCTTCCTCATTTTGGGAACAATTTGTTCCCGTCGCTATGTTGTCAAATACTACAGAACCAGCTATTAAATAATTCACGCGCCGATGAGTGTATCCAAATCTATTACGGCAATACTCCTCAAATGTGCGATGAGTGGATCTGTATAACCTGCGATCACGCAGTTCCATCAGTGCCTTACCCGCCTCAAAAACTGCCCTCTCCACTTTCCTCTCCAAGTGCAAGCGATCGCGTAACTCCTCTTCAGTCAACTCAGGCACTTCGACAGCAGCCACCGTAATCGTAGCGTTAGCTGGATTATCTTCGTCCTTAGCGTCCAGGGATGATTTTGTGTTGCTCTTTGGCGCAGATGTGGTTTTGTTGCGCTGTTTGGGTGGCTTGTTCATTATGCCACCTCTGTCCTGACAGTGGTTAAACAGGTGTTGAGTTGTGTCATCATTAGAGTAACTAAATTAATTGAATTTTTTAGCCCCAGCCCTGCAATGGTTGGGGCTTTTTGTCTTGAATCTTGCTTTTTGGGTAAACCTGTTCTAGATTTACTATGCCTCAAATTGTCAGTTTGGAGTTACTGTAATTGCGTGAAATTGACTTTGGTAAGAGTGGTGTTAGGAATTGTTTTTTACTAAATTAAAGTGATGACATAACTATTAGTCATCACTCATTATCTTTACTCAATTACTTTCACTATTTTACTATAATACTTAACAATATAAACCTAATAATCTCAGATACAATATAAATAAGTGGCTTTAACAAACTATTGAGTTTATGACAAATATCAATGCTCATTTTCAACCTGAAAATTTGAACAAAGATGACGATTTAGCTACATTATTAGCTAATCGCCTAACTCCTACTGCTGACCAAATTGCAGAGTGGCTACAGTCACCACTAATTAAACAGTGGCTAACTAAGCAACCTATGGGGATTCCAAATACTCTTAAGGTGGAAATTATTAACACTATTATCAAAAATATTAACTCGAAGCAGAATGAAGATTGTCAAGTGCAATATGGTGGCGCAGTAATCGGGGTTGACGTACTACGGTGGCAACTGTGGGCATCCTATCGACCACCTTTTGGTAGTACTATCAAAAGTCCCGATTGTCCTTACACATTGCTTCTTCATTTAGAGAGCCAGACTAATAAACTTGCCTGACTGATTTGGCTAACAAAGCAATTGGCCCAAAGCAATATCTGCACTCCAAGAAAACCTGCTGTCAGTTTTAGAACTGCGGCTGAAAGCTTTATCTAGGAGCTGTCTAGGTAAAACTGCACAAATCAGTGCATTAAGGACTTAATACTACCTAGACAATGATCATGATGCAACATCAGCGATCTCACTCGACTGCTCCCGCTGCTTCGCCGGCAGTAGTTTGAGTTTGGTGCAGTGCTGAATGCTCCTACTTTTGCCTATGCCGGGAGCTAAAAAACTTGGGTTACACACAAAGCGATTAAGCCACTAAAAAAAATAAACTGAAAATGCCTAAATAGTTGTATAGCAGGATAGCGATTAACAAGAGTGCTATTTAACAAGGGATCACAAGCCATTGAATTTAACATCAGCCGGAGATAATTTTCTACAATCTCCTTAAAGTAAGCACCTTTGCCCCTTTTGCTCAGCCCAAGCCTACACCTGTAATACTTGTGTAATTAATTGCGAGCCAGTGAGCGTTTTGACCTCATCTATAACTTGTTAACTATTTAGGCATTTTCAGTTTATTTTTTGCACCTATTTTTAGGTTTTCAAAAATCATGCCCTTTTTACCACCCAAATCGGGAAAATGGGCTTGCCTTCAAGTAAAGCAATTGCACCCGTGGTTAGTGCAATCGCCTCCCAAAGATTTACTTCGATCCGGCGTTCAGTTGACGAATCTTTTCCAAGATAGTTTGGTGATAGCCTGTCTCTCCCTGCTGCAAAAATAAACTATCGAGCTTTTTGTAGTCAGCGATGCCGAAGGCGGGCGCTCTCGCGCCATCGCTCCCTTGTTATCTCCCAGCTTTACACGGAGCGAAGCCCTGTTAAGGTAAGCCCTGGTGCTGCTTGGTTTTAGTTCGATTGCTTTGGTGTAATCTGCAATTGCTCCCTGGTAATCCTTAATTGCTTCACGAGAAACACCCCGGTTACTGTACGCCATGCTGCTGTCTGGAGCCAGAATTATTGCATAAGTGTAGTCAGCAATCGCCAAGCGGTACTTTCCTGAAGCTGCACGGGCAGCACCGCGATTGCTGTAAGCTGTAGCTCCCTTGGGGGACAAGCGTATAGCTTGATCGTAATCTTCAATAGCTCCTTTATAATCACCAGAGTTGTATTTTATGACACCCCTATTGACGTAGTATGCATAATCTTCTGGCTCTAACTGGGCTAGTTGTGCGGGTACTATCTGAGCCTGGGCTATCGGTGCGTATACTGTTGCTCCTAATACCAGTATTGCAATGATTACTTTCAGTCCGTTCATTTTTGGTTCTTCTTAAGTATTTGTGAATTAATCCGGTTGTCTTTATTACCTGTGTGATATTAAAGCAGATATCAAAACTGAAATTGCTAGCAGGGAATTTGCTTAAGCGTGATTAAGCAGACGCAAAAATTATGTCAGCATTGATATCGAAAACGATATCAAAACTGTGGCTGGGCGGGGGACGAGGCATTAGTACAAGTATTGGTACAGACAGGGGGTGAAAACTCTGGTGATTACATTAATGGTTCTTTTCCGGAATTTTGATCATTTCAAATTAGTCACTTAGTTAAAAAGAATTCAGCGCACAAAACTAATTGTGAGTGACCAAATAATTACAAATTTTGTAATTAGTAATTATTGGTAAAGATAGGAATTGCGTAGACGAGTGAATTAACACTATTTGTTGCAGAAAATTGTCGAGTTAACTAGACAAGAAAAATTTTTCTATCCAGGTTATTGGACTCTCCGAAACAAAAATGCTGTAGAAGAGAAGAGAGGGGCGAAGACTACTCTAATTACGCCCAAAGAAAAACCTGCCCCGTGGACTGGGATAATAAGAACACGTAGGGATGTTGATGGGGCAGCAACCTTGAAGATTGACAGGCACGGGAGAGCAAAGATTCTCTCAGGGGACGATATTCAGCTTCTCTTCTCGCAGGGGGTGGAGTCCTTGCGAGACGAAGCGCTGTTTGCAGTGATGCTTTACACAGCGTGTCGGGTTTCGGAAGCAGTGACATTGCTCAAGCGCGATGTCTATGATGCCAAAGGAAAAGTTAGAGCCAAAATCATCTTTCGCAAAGGAAACACGAAAGGAAAACTAGCTACCCGTGTCATCCCGGTGATTCAAGAGTTGCGAATCCACCTAAAAGCGTACAAACCACGAGATGATTCTAAGTGGTTGTTTCCAGGAAATGCTGACCACAAGAGAGCTAATAGCCACCTGCACCCGGATTCGGCACAGTGGATATTGCGTCAAGCTTGCAAACGAGTGGGAATTGAAGGGGTTAGTTCTCACAGCTTTCGCCGCACAGCACTAACTTCAATGAGTAATGCTGGAATTCCGTTAAGGGTAATTCAGGAAATCTCTGGGCATCGCACCCTAGATGAGCTGTACAAGTACCTGGAGGTGAAAGAAGAACAGGTATTGGGAGCAGTATCATCTTTAGCGCTGCTTGCTCCGGTCAGAAAAAACGACTTCGGGAAACCTATGAAAGACGAAGTGACCGATAATTCAATACGCAAAAGGCATTGACTCCATTTTAGTAAAAAATCGATTTGACATAGGCTAGTTGAGCAACCACCGTAAAATTGCTGAGAATAAAAGTAGAAATTGCTTCGTAAGTACGCGAAATCGGGAGAGAAATTTAGCCCCCCTGCATCGGCAACACCTCCTCAGATAGCAAGGCATAAAATTCCGGTACTTGAGATTCAACAAGCCGCAGTTCATTCGCCGCGATCGCTTCCAACTCCAGCACCGTCTCCCAGCGCAAATCGGAACACCATCGTTTAAGGGTATTTTTCAGTGCCGAAACTCCAAGTGTAATAGCACAGCGAAGCATTTCCACGCAATAAAGTAGAGAAATGCGCTCCTGATCGGGTTCTAGCCGCGTAGTATCCCCCCCCTCATAATGGGAAATCCCTATAGCATTCTGGGGGGGGGTGGATACGGGGTGCTGACTCGACTCAACGCTATGCTGGGACTGGATTGCAGCCTGATATGGGTCTACAGTTTGGGCAACGTAACAAACGTGCGACTCTTTCAAGGTGCGCTGTTGTTGGCGGTGAGCAAGAACCTGGAGAGCAAATTCTAATTCCTCCACAGATAGTGAGTAAATTTTCACCTGCTGACCGCGTGGCCCCTGCTTGCGGCAGGCCAACTTTAGCCCCAGTTGTTCAAGCATTGTGGCGAGTAGCCAAATTGGTTCACAGTCACTAGGGACAGTAAACCCAAGAATTGCTTTAATATGAGCAGCGCAATTTAATGCGTGAGCGGTCATATTTAACAGTTCGCTGTCGCTGGCAGTAATTTCACCCCCGGCGATTAAATGAGTGAGGATGTGATGCAAACCCAAGTTGAAACGGGCCAGCCACCGCGCCGAATAATTGCCCCAGTCGATGCACAAAGGTAAATTGTCGCGTTCGGTGCGGTCAAAATCTGTGACAAGTTTTGGAGGACTTGGGTATTGTCTGAGAGTCTTGGGGTCAACAATCTCGTCGCTTGGTTTTTCCAGAATTGCCTCAAGGGAAGCGATCGCTCGAATCAACCGACCACCCGCATCTTTTTCAACTAGTTCCGGCGTCACTTCTATACCGTAAGCTGAGAAAATGCGGAATTTCTCACATTCAAAAACGTCTTGTGGAGAAAGGTAATCCTTACTCTGGCGGAGACGATATTCACTTGGGGTAATATTGTTAGCTCTGGCAACAGCTGAGCAATGGGCAGTGTTCAAAGCCTGTGCTGCTGATTTCAATTGTTTTTGGGCTTTAGTATCACTATCGCTGCCGAGGGGTACTATAGTATTGCCCATTTCAGTGAGCAGCAAACGCAGGTCATCGCGCAGATTATTCAGAGAATAGTGACGGTTTGCCTGAATTTGACAGAAAGCCTCTAGCGCCCAGTCCTTTTCTGCGCCGCGCTTTCCTGTTTCACGGTCAATCCGCAACAGAAAAGCAGTTATTTCGTTGGTTTGCAATATGTGTTCTTTAATCTTGTGGGCATTAGTATCTTTGTAACCGAAGGGAGGACGCGGGGCCACCCAAACGTGAAAGGGGACTTTTGGGCGATAGCGGTAGAGCTGTTGGGCGCACTCGGTTGCAGTTTGGGAAACTGCATGGAACACACCGAATACCAAATCAAAATGATATTGGGCAATGTCTACCCCAGTCCCCAGGCTAGGAGAAGTGAACAAAGCATCAAGGTTTTTGACGGCGTTGGTGATATCTTTGATGAATGCAATGTTCTCTTCAGAGCCGGAATTATCGGAGTGAACAGACCAGATGCGTAGTCCTGATAAATGATTGCTGGCTGACTTGGAATCGGATGATTCTTCTATTTTTATTGTTAGGGACTTTTCAAGTTTCTTAATAAAACGCTTGGAGTCGCTAACAACCATGATTTTCTGCCCTGCCATCAGAGCCGCTGAAATTTGGGCGACTATGGCACTAGAATTATCCCCCTCATACCAGTAAATTGTGCGATCGCCGTTTCGCCACTCGTTCTTGATAATGTAGGGGACTTCACCCTTGGGGCGCATGGAGAGGAAGAAGTCCAGGGTTAAATCATCCATGTGTGCATCAGCGATGACAACCAGTGGCGCGTTGTATACTATATATTCCAGTACTTCAAGTATGGCTGCGCGATGTGCCTTGCAAGTATTACTGTGCAGTAGGTGGGTGAGGTATTGGCAAGCTTCATCAATAAATATGCAGCCGTATGTGAGGGCTTGAGTGTTGAGCTTGTACAAGCTGTCGATAGTAATCGACAGAGCTGTGGCTTGAGCTAAACCCATGTAACCCAAGTCTGAATACATGGCAGTTCTCAAGCGATCACTGAGATTTTTCAGCAAGTTAACGCGATGCCCATTGTTGAGGAACCGAGCGTCGGGGTTTTGGTCACGCCACCAGCGCATGAGTTCGGTTTTGCCTGTCCCCATGTCACTCCACAAAACCACGAGTCCCCTTTGGGGAAATCGAAAAGTCGGTCTTGGAGCAGGGGGGGCAGAGGGAGCTTTTGAGGCTCTTGAGGTATGGGAGGCAGTAGAAGAAAAAGAATTATTGAACAGTAATTCTTTCTCCCCTTGCTTCTCCACTTCCCCTGCTCCTCCACTTCCCCTGCCCGCTGCCCCCTTATCCCCGGACAGATTGCTAACACTTGGTGTAAACAATTGTTCTTTCTCAATAGAGTAAAGTGGCGGAACTGATGAGCATTTTTCTATCAAGTTAGGAATGTTGAGAGCTTCACTCAGATATTGAACGTTGACTGTCACATCGGGTTTATACTTGCTTAGTCCCCATTTTTTCGCGCGATAGCCGCGTTGGTAATCAGCAAGCGATTTGGCATCATCAACAATTGCAGTCAACAGAGCGTTGGCATCTTCGCCGCGACCAACCACAAAATCATCCACACCTTTTTCTGGCCCCGGCAATAATGCAACTTCACAAGTAGCACCAACTGCCTCGATTGCTTTACCAGTACGAATAGTGGCTTGAAAAACTGACCACCGGGTATTGCTTCTGGTTTCGTAGTCGAATAATATAATGAACTTGCGCCCTGGTTGTGCCAATGGTAATAAATCTGGGTGTAGTCGTTCATCAAAGTCCCGTTTGCCTACGCGACCATTCCAAATTCCCGGCAGCGCGATCGCCACATATCCCATACTGAGCAAGCAAGCTGCCTTTTTTTCGCCCTCGCATAAGATTACGGGAATCTCTGGATGTGCAATTATCCACTCCCAAAATATCAGTGGATTGAGTTGATCCAGCAAGCGCAGCGCTAAAAGCTCAAGATGCCGCTTAACTCCATAGCGTTTTACGACCAAATCCCAAACGGGGTCAGCGACATCGAAGTAAGTGACACGGTTGGCGGTTTTGGGGGGCGATTCGTACTTAACGGGCTTGCCTTTCTCCCAGTCCATGCGGGGCAAGTTCGGTTTAATCCGTCCCCATTCCATTGGTTGCCAATTCTTGAACGGGTCAAGTGACTGAATCCATGTCCCCCCCAACAGCAAATGCTGATATTGCCTTATGTATGCATCTGTGACTCGACCTGCATTTTTCCGGGGGATTTTATCGGAGATGAACAGGAAATCATAAACTGATTCCCCTTCAATGTGGAAGAAGTTGCGCTCGACCAGTGCCGGGTGAATCGCACTACCAACTGTTAGCTCATGGTACTCGGTTGCCGTGAGGTTGTTGGGATATTCAATTTGGGAATTGTTCATTAGCTGACGCCCCCGGCCGTGAAGGAGCGTCCAAGTAAATTTCTCCTTGCTGCTGAAATTCCAGAATTGTTAATTAGGATATGAGTACTGAACATCTCCCCAGTTTCTAAAACCGTGCCAAATACAAAATCAAGCTCTGGGGAGATCAACAGCAATAGCTCAGCTTGCGGGTCTAACTCAAAGACTGTGTTAACCAACTGGTTCTGTTTTATTAAAATTTGTTTGTAATCATTGCTCGTAGCACTAATGATTGCAACTGCACGATTAGATATGTGGATGCTGTTTCCTCGATGCCAAAACCAGTTTGTACGCTCCAACAAAGCCGCTCTAGTAAGGACATTTTGAAAGTGAGTTTCTCGAAAATAACTTGAATATTTCTGTTGCTCATCAAAACTGGGCTGTTGGGATGGCACACAAACAACCCCCGACAGCCTACATCCGACACCCTTTTGTATGGGGCGCTCGCTATTTTTCACAGTATTTACCTCTGATGACTTGGTTGACAAGTTCAGAGGGGGTTATTCGCGCTGCTACTGCTTTTAACTACAAAATTCTCACTTTTTCTTCATCAAACTTAACATATTCCCAATTTAAAGAATTTTAACAGCCAAAAATTTGCCACCAATGGACGCTATGGTGACAACCCGTGTATAATACGGGAAGCAGCGCGGATTATACTCTCGGACAAATTTAGTGGTCGTCTTGGTCTGCAAACTTCAACAACCGCTTATCTTGTTCCTTCGAGATCAACCCCTGCTCTGAGGTTATATGCAATTTAAGACCCGCACAAAGCGCTACTCCTTAGTGGCGCTTTTTGCGTTGAATACACGTGATGTTCTATATGACCTCCATATTTTTCTTCAATTAGCTTGATCTTACAGAAGTTGTGTTCATCTGACATCTGGTTTTGTCTCGTTTTTTGGTTAAATGTTCTGACATTAATTGGCATTGACCAATTTTATTGAGACAAAACTACCAAATAAGGTTGGTATTATGTCACTCGAGTACAGTTATAGTTTAACTGTAACTTTTATAACTATTTAAGTATACAGTTTTGCTACCTCTAGAAAGTATCAATTTTAATCTTATATCCTGAAGTAGCAATTATAGCAAGCAGGATATTATTAAGAAATAAAACCAAAGTCTAGGTTGGCAGAAAAAAGTCTATATTATCTGCCAGTATAAATAAAAAAGACTTGGTTGTTTGACATAAAGGCTATAATACTGTATGAATTTATACAAAAATGATGTCCTGGATATAGAAAGAGTACTGGAAATATTGGAAGAGCGAGTGCTTCAACATACTGGAAGAAATTTATTGAAATCCGAGAGAGCTGTAGTTAAAGGGTCTTGGGATGGCAAAGATTACAAACAAATAGCGAGTGATTATGGATACAACGCGCACTATTTGCACAAAACAGTGGGGCCACAGTTGTGGACAATACTTTCAGAAGCTATTGGGAAGGGAGTTGAGATAAAAAAAACGAATTTAAAAAATATCTTACTTGAACTAGCAAAAAGAGATTATCTCGAAAAACTAGAAATATCAGACCTTGAGAATAATTATTTAATAGGTAAGGTAAAATTTTGTGGAGACTTACCTAAAGTATCATCTTTTTATGGAAGAGAAGAAGATATTAACTATTTGAAGAACCAAATTCTACTTTTTAAACAACGCTGTGTGTCTATAACTGGAGTCGGAGGGATTGGTAAAAGCTTATTAGCTGCTAAATTAGTAGAAGAAATACTTTTGGAGAATTCTGATAGATATGATTATGTCATTTGGAAAAAAATTGAACCTTCTTCATCACTTAATGAAATAGTTACAGAATTGCTTAAAATTTTTAATATAGAAGAGGAGGAGAATAAACCTTTTATAAATAAAGTTTCTTTGCTTTCCAAAGTTTTTTCTTCTTACAAATGCCTATTAATAATAGATGGATTTGAAGCTTTAGTACAAGCACGGTTTTCTGAAAATAAAATAGATATTGAAGATTTTTTTAATGTAATTACGAAGGAACAGTACCTAAGTTGTACAATTATTACAAGTCAAGTACCTTTAAAGGAATTTGCTTATCTTATTGTCAAATTACCTGTTTTATATCTAAAGTTAGAAGGACTAGACACAAACGCAGCAATAGAAATGTTGCATGAAAAAGGTTTAAAAGGAAAAGAATGTAAAGAACTAATTGAAACTTATCGTGGAAATCCATCGGAGTTAGAGGCAGTTGCTAATAAAATTAATCATTATTTTGGAGGGAGTATTCAAAAATTTTTTGAGTTTAAGACTACTACTATGGGAACTCAATTTCAATTTATGTTACATTTGCAATTTGGAAATCCTGGCTTCTTAAGTAAGCTGCAAAGAGAAATGTTAATTTATTTAGCAGAGCAGATATCAGAGAACCAAAATCCAATTCCGTTCTCTGTATTGATTCAGTATTTAAAAGAAAAGTTAGGGGAAGTATCAATTTCTAAAGTTATGACAGAAATTGAGATTTTAGAGCAGCGTTCCTTAATTGAAACTAATCATGAATTAAGCAAAAGAGAAGTTAGTTATAACTTACAACCAGTTGTTAAGAAGTATATTTTAATAGATCCACTTGGTTTAGTATATGGAACTTCTGCTCAAACAGGATTTAATAATTATATGGAGGCCGGGTAGTCCCTGTGGTCTACTGTATAAACCCATTTTGCTCGCAGCGTGAGAATCCTGAAGATGCTGTTCACTGCTTAGCTTGCGGAAATCCTCTGCTTATAAATGGGCATATCCGTTTACTACGCCCATTGCGCTCTTTAACGGAAGATCCATATACTTACACAGACATCTTTGAGGTCGAGGATACTGGCACTTCTTTGCATCCAGAAACTCAAAGAAGAGTAATGAAAATTTTAAAGTGGATTAATGAGCCTAAATTAGTTGAGCTACTTCGGCGGGAATCAATTATATTACAGACTTTAGATCATCCTGGAATACCCAAGTCTAATAGAGAAGATTATTTCACTTTTGCCCTAAATGGCAATCTTTTAGTGATGCATTGCCTTGTAATGCAAAAGTTTGAAGGGGAAGATTTAAAGCAGTGGATAAAAAAATACGGACGAATTTCACAAAATATTGCATTAGACTGGTTATTGCAATTAGTCAATATCCTTGATCTCGTACATCGGAATGAGTACTTCCATAGAGACATTAAACCAGATAATATTATTCATCAACCAGATGGGAAGATAGCACTTATTGATTTTGGTGGAGCGCGAGAGATTAGTAGAACATTCTTAGCGAAACTTAGTACTAATGGAGGAACCAGTACAGGGAGTAGTATGGGTTATGAAATAACTGCTGTTCGGTCAGCTTATTATTCTCCTTTAGAGCAAATTCATGGACAGGCTGTACCACAATCAGACTTCTATGCGCTAGGAAGAACTTTTGTTCATTTAGTAACAGGTATATCTTTAGCTAATATTAAAAGTGATGAGAAAACAGGAAAACTCCTTTGGAGAGATAAAGCACCTCATATAGATAAGTTCTTCGCAGATTTGATTGATGATCTAATTGCTCCTTTTCCTGGTCAACGTCCGCAAAATACTCAAATAATTTTGCAAAGGCTAAGGAAGATTCCTTACCAAAGCAAAATTTATAAGTTAATTAATTATAGAGCATTTTTATTTAGCGCATCAATTTTATTAATTGCTATAGGTTTCGTTGTAAATTGTAAAATAGCTTTACCACTACTAGTTAATAGTTTAATAGCTCAAGGAGAAAAGTCGGAAGCTGCAAATGATTCTCAATCTGCTCAAAAGTTTTTTGACTCAGCTATAAAATTTAATCCCCAAGTTAAAGCTAATATTTCTAAGTTTTATTTTGATAAAGCATCTCGAAGTACTAAAAATGTAAGAGAGGGTAAAAAATATTTTGAGTTATCATTAAAGTACAATAATCAAGATGTAGACAATTATAATAATTTAGCTTTTGCTTGCCAGTTATTGAATGAGTTTGAATGTGCAAGCACTAATTATAAAAAAGCTTTGGAACTGAAGCCTGATAACTGGGAAGGGCATTATGGATTGGGAACTTTTTATGATGATCAAGGGAAAAAAGATTTGGCAGAGCAGCAGTATGAGTTGGCTATAAAAAATAATAATCAAGCGATTCCAGTTATTAATAATCTCTCCAGACTGAAAGTTTTAAAAGGTGATTATAATGCGGCGATCGCTCTAGCACTACAAGGCTTACAGAAGACTAAAGAAGCCAAGTTACAAGCTGCATTGTATAAAAATTTAGGTTGGGCAAAGTTCGAGCAGAAGAAATATACCGAAGCGAAGGAATATTTAGAAAAAGCTGAAGAATTAGATGCTCAAAGAGCAGATACTCACTGCTTACTGGCACAAGTTCAAGAAGCTTTAGGAGATAACGATAATTCCTGGCTTTCTTGGGAAGCCTGCTTATTATTGGAGGCGAAACAGCCAGAAGTCTTTCTCTGGCGGGGGAATGTATTACAAAGAATTAGGCTCAAGCCTGATTCTCAACAGTGAAGGACAACCCCATAACAGGCTTTAATCGTATCAAACAGCTAAAAGTACTTTTCGTTCTCTGGCTAGATAAAATTACAATGCAGACCACAGCTAACCCAACTAAAAAAATTCGTGTAGTCCACAGAGTTACAAGCCTCGTATCAATATCAGCGCTAATCCTTTTGGTTACAGGCAGTGCATGGGGACAGCAACGCACATTAGAAAAAAAATTGTGCGATGAGCCGAGTGGTCGAGTTTATAACACGGGTGATCGCTTTCTGAGAGCGGGAAGATATTTGTGTTTGGGACAGCGGATCAATCCTATCAATGGAAGTGCAGTCCAAGTTTTATGCTTTTTAAATCGAAAAATTCTCTATTTAAAGCAGAGTACTATTTTCAATGCACAAATATGTGCGCCACCACCTAACGAAGCTTTACAGTGTTCAGTATTAAATGTAGCCCCTTGTCCACACGACTATAAGGGGCCAGATGATGAAAAAGATGCGCCGATTGTAACTAGTCCTTACGGCAGTTCAATTATAAATAATAGACCACAAATCTCTTGGCGCTCAGTGGCAGGCGCTGATAGCTATACAGTAGTAGTAAAAGGCAATGGTGTTAATTGGGAAGTAGACGTAAAAAACGCTGTAACACTATCATATCCGAAAGAGCGAAAAGAATTACGGTATGGCAATACGTATACAATCACTGTAATTAGTAACCAGGGTGATCAACCTTTGAATTCTAGTCCTTTAGTAGTCCATCTTTTACCTGGTAATGATGTTGAGGAAATTAGGGAGCAAGTCAAGCAAATTAATGAGTTGGGATTGCCAGCTGATGAAGCTGCTTTCCGCGATTTGGATGCTATATATATGTCAAAGCTTCTTTTAGATGAATCAATTAAAACATTAAAAGCACGAGTCGCGGCAGGTAGCCAAAATCCGAGTATCTATAGACTACTGGGCGATCGCTATTTAGGAGCCTTGTTACCATTAGAGGCAGGACAAGCCTATACGAAGGCAGAGCAATTGGCTAAGAGTAGCGGTAATGGATCTGAATTAGAAAAGGTACGCTCTGGGTTGGAATTGTTGAAATTATTTAAAGATCGTTGATCTTTGAACAATTCAGATTCAGTAGTCGATGCAATTCGGATAAACTCTTGAGGTAGCATAGGGGAAAAGCTTGTAGTCTGCCAATCCGGAATTGTTGGGTGAGGGCAACTTATTGGGGTTCGTGTTAAAGGGGAAAGAGCTAAAAACATTCTTGCCCTTTTCATCTTGTTCAATAAATTGCCAACCTTAAGAGATAACTTTCTGGCGTTGTCGTACCAATGAAACTAAAGCCAGCCGCCAATAAGTAAAAATGCTGCCCAATGTGACGGGTGCTGATATTGAGGGTTTGATATCAGTTGCAATTGTGCAAGACGTAGCGCCTCGACCTTAGTCAAACCATCTTTCAACCTTTGATAAAATTCTTTCATAAGTAAAGCGGTAGAATCAGCATCTACTTGCCAGAGAGTCGCTATGGTACTTCTGGCTCCGGCTTGTGCTGCCACTCCAGCCATTCCTAATATTGATTTTTTGTTACCTTTGGCTGTTTGGCAAGCACTCAAAACTAATAATTCAATTCCTTCTTGACTAGACTGAGTTTTTTCTTTGAGTAAATTATTAAATTCTGAGACAGTAATTGGTTTATCCCAAGCAAAAATCATTGTTTGGTCAGCAACAGAACTAAATTGAGCATGAGTAGTGAGGTGAACTATTGAAAAACTATCTGTACTTAATTCTTTATCTAGCATTGGGCTAAGAAACTCTTCGTTTAGCAATACTTTTGAAGAAGTAATTCCTTTTTTGACATTTGCTATTTCTAGTTCCACCCCTGGCAACGCTTTGAGTCCTTTAGGAGCATTGGGAGCGTAAAAACTAGGGCTGACTTTGCTGAGTCCAGCAATGAAAGCTATTAACTGCTTCTGTTTCAAAAGTTTAGGTGGTTGTACTCTCGAACCCAAAGTCCCTGTAATACCGTAGCGCTCGATTAAATAATTTTTTCCATCATGAAGCAAGCTCATCGGTAAGCTTTGGAAAGATGCATCCAAAGTAAATACTAGCGTTCCTGATGTTGGTAAATATTTAATAGGTGCAATTAATAATTTATGCAGGACTTGAGAATGTTTAAGGATCACACTTTCATTAGCGTAAGCAAGATTTTTGTCTTGTAAAGTATCTACTAGATTATTAATATGCTCCCTAATAAGTTGAGAATCAACAGAGTGATGATGAAGAGGTTGCTTGGAAGATTTAGAGATAACTTCTACGCTATCAACTAAGTCAATTATATGAATAATTGTTAGATTAGGATCTGAGTTTTGAATTTCATTTAAAGCTACAAGGTTAAGTCTGCCACATTGAAGATAATTCTCTAACTCTTTTATTTTAAATTCTTCATGTAGTTTGATTACTTTTTCTACATTAGTATCAGGATTTGCTAGTAGTAATTTTAGGTAACTTCGATAAACAGGTTCTACTTTTTCATAAAAAAAGAATTGTGTATCAGGATTGCTAGCTAAAAGGTTAGCACGAACTTGCGTTAGGTTATTAATAGCAGCTTGGTAAAACTTGGAAGCAGGTTCATATTTTCCCTGTTTTCTATATAGATCACCTAACTCTTGCTGCCATTCATAAGCGACATCCCATGCCTGAATTGATTGAGCAAACCCTAAAGCTTGCTTAAAGTATATTTGTGATTTATTTGGGTTTAATCTTGCTAGGGTTCCCCAACAGAACGATTGTAAAAGTTGGTTATTAATACTTTGTCCACTTTGTAACGCGGATTCTGTATACTGTATAGCTATAGATTGTAATTGTTTATTGTCAGTTTTATTTAGACTATCAGCAAAGTTGAGTTTGGCATAGGCTCCTTGGCTAATAGGTAATTCATCGAAGGAGAAAGAGTTTGTGATAATTGAGTCTATTAAAGGTTGAATTTGTTGATTAATATTATTCTTAGGAGTTGCAAATCTCTGACTTGTTTCTGACTCAGCTTCCATCCATTGACTAAAATCTAAAAGTAGCTTTAAGCTGTGTAGTTGGGCTTGCAATTTTGTAGTGGCAGGGGCTTTTTCTAATTTATTAACTTGTTGATAATACTCAAGCGATAAGAGTGCATTTTTTTGAATACTAGCAACAGTTTCTTTTTTGTAAACTAGTTCTTCTATCCATTTGTATTGTGAGCGCGAACGCTCGTACATTGACTGTTTACTATCTCCCAAACATAGCAAAATCGAACTAACATCTTTATTTGGTGTTATTTTTTGAGTCAACAACAACGTTTTTTTTAAAACTATTTCTGATTCTTCTAAATTACCTAATAAACGTAAGACATCTCCCAAGTTTTGTAATGCTAACAAATTTACAGGAGTAGGTTTTACTCGATTGATAGCTGTATTGAGTGCTTTCCTACTCTTCTTTCTAAGAGGATAATAAATTGGAGAATAACTTGATTTATCTATTTTTAAAGCTTCTAGGAGTACGTCACAGGCATTCAAGTATAGCCCTAACCCTTGGAGAGCGAGATTTTGATTAATTAAATTTCCAGTAACGCCTTCATCTGAGCCTAGTTTACGATAAATTTTAGTGGCTTCTTCCCAAGTCTTAATAGCTGACGAATACTCACCTCGATTTAATAGTTCATGTCCTTTTTCAGTCAGCAATTGTGCTTGTTCTTGTTGTGTGATTTTGTTGTCACTTTGAGCTAGGAGTTTTGATGGCTTGCCGACTGCCATTAGGAAACCTGCAACACCACAAAATAAGTATCTGCGTCTGGTAATTTTCATTGATTTCTCCAGATTATGGGAATAATGTTGATGCAGAAGCTGGTTTAGAGTCTGTAGTCAAGCAAAATCTCTCAGGCGATGCTTCAGCCACAGCAGCTAGTTGATTAGGAGATGCTAATAAATTGACATCTCCTGATGGTTCTATCAGTACTGATTGAGCTTCCACAATTGGCCGAACTTTTTTACTTGGCGAGCTTTGTTGCTCTAAATTGTTATCTGCTGAAACTCTAACCGGGTTACCGTACCATCCACTATTTTTAGAAGTTTCACTGACAAAGTAACGTGGGGCGCTACCAGTCCCAATAATTACAAATTCACTGGTTCCTGCTGTACCTGCACGTCCTTGGCAAGCTGAAGTAATTTCAGGATCTAGTTGAATTGTTAGAGGTACTGCTTTGGCAGGTACAACATTCTCATTTGAAATGTTAAATTCAACCTTGCCATTAATTCCTAATTGAGAACTAGCTGTAAATTGGCTATCGCGAGAAGCAAATAATCCTTGAGCATTAATCTGAATGTTCCCACCACGCCCTTTGTAAGCATTAGCTGTGATACTACTGTTTCCCATAGCAGTTAGGATATCTGTGTTGACGTTGATGTTTCCACCATCACCATTAGTTCCTTGTGTACCAGCAGTTGCAGATATATAACTGTCTTGTAGGTAGACCGCTTTAGAGTTGATACCAATGTCACCTCCCTGCCCAACAGCAGTAATTGCAGCAATAGCCCCTTGATTTGTGACGCGAGTAGTATTGGTATTAATTTGGACTTTCCCTGCATTGCCTAAGCCATTATTTATAACGCTGACTATAGCGCCATTAGCAACATTAAAGTTGGGCGTATTTAGAGTTATACTTCCTGCATTTCCAAAAGGAATTGGCGGTAAATTATATATTATCCGTATAATCTCATTTGATGAAATATCTGCTGCTGAGGTTATGGAGCTAAGGTTTTTTAAGGTTGAACCGATCCCTGAAACTTTTATTGAATTAAAAGCGTTAATATTTATATCACCAGCATTACCGTAAGCAAATGTATCTGTATTTATACTTCCGCCTTCTTGAACAAACAAGTTTAACGTATTAATAGCAAGATTTCCTGCATCACCATACCCTTGAGTAATAGCAGTGACTGAACTAGATTGAAGTATTGACTCTCCTGTTAATTTTAAATTTTCTGTGTTTACTAAAACATCGCCACCATTACCTTTACCATAAGTAGCAGATCCTAAAGTGCCTCCATTTTTAATAATTATATTTTCTGAAGTTAGATTTAAGCTTCCGCCTTGTCCGTAGGAGACAGAACTTGTAGTAAAAGTTCCATTATTTTCTATAATTACATTTCTTATTTTTGCAGTTATATCTCCTCCAGATCCAGAATTATAACTGAAGCTGTTAATACCTCCGTATCCCAAGGGATTGACAGACGATGGAATAGAACCAGCACTCCTTAAATCATTAGCTTTTAATATTACATTGCCACCTAATGCTTCACCAAAGGTAGTTGTGGCTATTTGTGATCCTTCAATGTTAATTTTATTTGCTGTAATTTGAATATTTTCCCCAGGTGTATTTCCAAAATTGCTCGTAAAGATAGAACTTAAACTTAATGGAGTTGAATCTTTAATCTCTAAATTATTAGAAACATTAAACCTAATTTCTCCATCTATTTTGTTCCCATGATTTTGACTAAAGATTGAGGAACCACTTAATATTTCTATATTACGTCCTTGTACATTAATAGTGTTACCTTTACCCTGATAGCTGTTAACAAAGACTAGAGAGTTATTACGGAAAACAATATTATTTAATAATAGATTTTTTTCATCATTAAAAAATAATTTATTATTCTCCTGTTCAATATTGAGTATTCCTTGATTAATACTTCTTAGTTCAATTCTTCCATCACGATTACTAATAATACCTCCGTCTAACAAAATATCTCCTCCTATCAAAGCTAAAGTTTTACCAGGATTAACTTGTAAACCATTAGCAAACTCGCTAGCATCTAGAGGAATTCTAAAATCAGAATCTTCAAAAATATGTCCTGTACCCTTAACTTCAATTCTTGCAGTACTTCCTTCAAACTGAAGTTCGCTAGGTACACTAATAGTCAATAAAGGTTTAGTTTGTGGATTTCTAGCACTAAACCGAAAGCCATTACTAAAGTTAATACTACTTGCAGTACTACCAACAAACGAGCCACCAATATCTAAACGTGCATTTTGACCAAAAACAATTCCATTCGGATTGATCAAAAATAAGTTAGCAGTGCCATTAGCACGGATCAATCCATCGATATTAGAAGTAGAGCTACCAGTGACTCTACTAATAATGTTTTGAATATTTGTAGCATTGTTAAAAAAAACAGTGTTATCTTTTGTTATAGAGAATTCTATAAAGCTGTGAAACAGATTGTTTCCTGATTGACTACCTCCTTCAATAACAATGGTATTTTTCTTCAGGTTTGTAGTAGTATTTTGGGGTAATGTTGTATCTGGAATTATCTGAGCTTTACATGAAAAGATAGTCAAGCAATGAATAAATGTTGATATTACAACAATTTTTATAGAAGAGTAATGTTTGTTTTTCATTATATTCATATTAACAAACTATAAGAACAAACTTTTTATCAGAGGTGAATGAGTTTAACAAGCCTAATTGCAAAAATAGACTTGTTACTATAATTTATAACCACTACTTTATATGTGAATATAAAATAGAGACTAAATACTTTGGAAACAATCTTTATACTTTGTTCTGTAAAACATGAGCAAAGTCAGCATAGTTTACTTTTGCAAGTACTATTGTTCAGGTATTTTTTATTATCTCGATATCTTGAGATATTGAACGGGCATTATTGTCATTTTGGAAAACACTAGTAGCCATCCTGAAGATAGAGTTTACCTTGCGAATACGCCAATCATCTACAAGTTTTTGTACTTGATTAATAGACATTCGTTGCATCATTCCTTCATAGAGATAAGCTGCATGGCTAGCTTCATCTTCAGCTATACTTAACAGTCCCTTTTTTAAATTCCGAGTACTCAATTCATTCTCCGGCAAAACTTTTGCCATTGTTTTGTAATCTTTACTAGAATCCAATTCTAATATATATGTACTACCAAGAAATACATCCCAGTTAATGACTGTAGGCTTGAGTTCTTCTAAAGTGTATCCATCAAAATATGCTAGAAAAAAAGGACTAGGTTTTTGTTTGCTAGTAGATTCAGCTTCAAGGTGAGGTTGATCCTCAACTGCTTGTTTATTCATTTGCTTTAAAGCGTGTGCAAAAATCCGACTGTGCTTAGTTTCATCTAAAGCGTGTTTTGCAAGTTTTTCTGCTAACCATGTATTCCCTTCTTTAGCTGCACGTTCACTGAGTAAAGATAAAAATGGTACGGAACTAGCCTCTGATAGTTGTAAGCCTGCTAAAACATTAGGGCGCGTTTTTGAGTCTCGGATTTGAGTTGAAATATAATAAGTAGCCGCTCCTGTGCCTGCCAAATGCATAATATATGTCAAGAGATTCATAAGAATTTTTGCTGATGATATAGGATAAGAATAGAACAAATTCAAAAAGCATTGTACTGTAAAAAGAAGTAAATCCCATTTTCCTGCCATGTTCTATCTGGTTGGTCAACTTCTACCAAAGGAATACTCCAGTCAAGACGAGCAGTTAAGCGATTGCCCATCGACCAGCGCAATCCCAGTCCAACTGAAGCTAAAGTATCAGGGTTGTTGGTGTTAACATTTTCACTATCTGAGTTATTCCAAGCAACACCTAATTCAGTGAAAGCGCTGAAATGCAATACTCCGTTGTTATTGAGTACGCGAAGTACTGGAAGTTGAATTTCGGCGGATGCAAAAGCACCATTATCAGCTAATAGTAAATCTTGACGATAACCACGTACACTTTCAATCCCACCTACACCGAACTGTTCTATAGGTCCGACTGAAGTAGTTGCTAATTGAGTATTGAAGCGGACTAACAATAGAGTATCAGGAGCTAATAATCGTACCCACTGTGCCTGCCCTTGCCAAGAAAAGAAACGACTATCAGGAGCATCTTGATTAACTGTGGCGTTGAACGCACCAATACCGAGGTTAAATTGCGATCGCACCGCAAGGATTTGGTGGTTGTCACGACTAGTCCACTCTTGAAAAAATCGTAATACTGATCCTCTAGTACGTCCTTGCTCATCAGAGCCTAGTTGAGTAAAAGGAACCCGTTCTTCTAATGGAATATAACTTGCTTCACTTTCGCGGCGAGAGGCAGTAAAACCAAGAGCAAATTCTTGTTCGTACTTTTGGACTATAGGCTGGCGGAATGTCAGTTCATAATAGCGGGAAGCTGATTTAATATTTAAAATATTGAAAGGATGTTCAATGACACTACCTTGTGCTGTACCGTAATTAAAAGAGAGTGTCCCGTTTTGGGGATTGATTGGTAGTGTGTAGCCTACATTAAAAATGTTACTTCCATCGGTATTGCTGTAACCGACGCTCAGGCTATCTCCTAGCCCCAGCAAGTTGGCTTCGTTAACTTGTAGTCGGCGTTGGAAGCTGCCCACAGCAGGCTAACGTGCATTATCTAAAGTAATTTGAGTGCTGAATGTTTTTGCCTCAACAACGTCTACAACTAGCCTAATCTCATCAGGAGCATCTCCAGTTTGTAAATTAGCAGATAAGTTTTGAATCAAAGGATCGAGCTTCAACAGTTGCAATGACCTTAGCAACCGCTGTTGATTGAGAGGGCCATTATTTCCTGTTGCTATACGACTACGAATATAATTCTTATTTAGGCGTTGCGTACCTACAATCTGGATATCACTTAGTTGAGTTTCGACTACCTGTATTCTGGCAAAACCAGAACGGATTTTTTGAGGTGGAATATAAGCACCACAACGAATGTAACCTTTGCTAATATATAGGTCACTGATTTTCTTTCGAGCTAAATATAGTTCATCGAGTGAGATAGGGCGATTAGTGAATTCTTCAAGAACTTTAGCTAACTCTTGTTGACTGAAAACTGTGCTGCCAACAACTTCAAATTTTTTCACAATGAAAGTTCCAGAAGTATTGCTAGGAAATTGTTCATCAGGAGTGGGAGCAGGAGTAGAAGGAGCCAGTAGTTGTGGAGAAGGAGGGGGTTGCTGTGGCTCCTGGGGTTGGAGAGGGGCATTTGAAGGCGGCTGAACATCTCTAGGTATGACTTGTGGAATTGTTGGGGAGGGTGGAGTCACCTGTGCTTTCAAAGGTTTGGAAACTACGGCATTAAGCATAAAAAACACACCCAGAACCGCAATCTTTCTAGGGAACTTATTGGTCATTAATTAAAACGTTGTGACTGTGATGCACGGTATTGCCATCAATAATCCTTAAAAAGGCTTTTTGATGGTAATGCCATAAAATGTTGTTAATTGCTGTCAACTAAACGAATATTATATCAGTAAATTAAAATGCGTATAAGTTTTTTATCAGTGATCTCTGAATAGTGAGTTAAGTTTTTTTTTGGTTATACTTCAAGATGTCGAATTTTCTGTCTATCAACCTGATATTAATCATCAAAGTGGTGTTAATAGCGCGGCGAGCATCCTCGTTCACTTTGTAATTAAGTCATACTCGAATTCAGGAAATTGACTGTTTAAGTGTTAAAAATCAAGGTGTGTTTCTTTGAGGTGTGTAACTTAAGGACATTAATAGTTGACTTAGGTTCATAAGCTGCCTTAATTTTAGTTTCTTTTGTTTACTATTGCTGCCCAAGATGTAAGCGTAAACTATCCGCAGTCAGAGAGGCAAAGCCAGCTATTCACTAGTACTGTCCTGACTGTAATATTGAATGGGACACGGGATGGCGCAGCCGTGGAATCTATTAAAAGTTTGTTGTTACCAGTGAAAGTCTAAGTTATTGGGCACAGTATTTTGTCAAATGAATAACTTTACTTGGCTTCTAATAAAGAGTTATACAGCACTTACAAGTATGAGAAAAACATTTGTCAAGCTCCCGTTATCAACCGCTCGTAGAGATATTGTTTAGGGATATAGTTTAAATAGGTAGCCTTCGACGTATGCAGGTGGTATAGCTTCATTACGCTTCGCGTGATTTTCGTGAAAAACGTGTAGGAAGAAGTATATGTTCAGTAATGAAGGTTTCCGCGATGGGCTGTGGTTCATGAACCCGATGACCGCCGAAGGCTTGCAGCAGCAGAAGTTGAGCGAGTTGTTGATAGAATTGCCCAGCACGCCGGAAGAAATGCGGACATTCCTGTCGCCTGAGAATTTGAACCGGAATCATCTACCTTTCCCGGCGGCAGACTTTAATCTTCCAGGTATTGGCGAGTACTGTGGAGAGGAGCTAGCAGTTTCATTTTCTTCAGAAGACGAAAGGCTTTTTGTACGCTCATATAGTGGAGTTGTAGCAGCGATAAAACGCGAAAATGTTTTGCTTCGTGAGTGGTTCGGGTTATGGTTGATTGCCCTTGTTCCTAGAAAATAGATGAAGAGATGCCTCCGATTGGGGGCATTAGTTTTTTGATTGAATCTCAATTGACTCCAAAGCGAGAGCGGAAACCCCGTTGTAAGCGATAAGCTTTCGCGATCGCCTGACTCACAATTGGTTAAAATGAGTGAAGTCTAACCTCCTTTACCAGCAGGAGAAGCATTTGAGCCAAAGTAGACCTACTGCTCCAAGCCGAAAACTGAAGATTACGATACTAACAGTAGGTTCAAGGGGAGACTTGCAACCATACTGCGCTTTGGCTATTGGCTTGAAGCGTGCGGGGCATGAAGTAACGCTGGCAACGCATGAGAACTTTGCATCATTTGTTAGGCAGTTCGATTTAAAGTTTGCAGCGATCGCTGGAAATATGCAGGAGTTTCTGCAATCAAAACAAGGGCAGCGATTGATAGCGGGAGAAAAGTTGAAGCCAGAAGAAGGAGATAAACTTTTGCTTCAACAGTTGGAATCTGCTTGGTTAGCGTGTCAGGAAAGCGATGTAATTATCTACACGCCGCTAGCCAACTGGGGATATCATATAGCGGAGAAATTAGGCGTACCTTGTTTTTTTGCATCATGTCTGCCGTTGACTCCGACAGGGATGTTTGGGTTTTTAAGATTTGGTCAAATAGCTAAAAACCCATTAAGGAAAGCGATTAACTATAGCAGCTACTTGTTAGTAGAGTTTTTATATTGGCAAAGATATCGAAAACTGCTCAATCACTTCAGAACCGAAACTTTGAAATTGCCGCCCCTGCCATATTTGGGCAGTCGCTTTAGACAGAAGACTCCGGCAAATGTATCGCAAATCCCTGTACTGTATGGATTTAGCCCACACGTTATCCCAAAACCTCATGACTGGCCGCATTGGGCGTATGTGACAGGTTTCTGGTTTATTGACTCTTCAGGTGACTACAAACCACCACCGGAATTAGAAGATTTTTTAGGACGAAAGCAAATACCTTTGTGTTTTGGATTTGGCAGCATGACGATGGCTAATCCAGAATATCTTACACATTACATTGTAGAAGCCTTAAAGAAAACCCATCAAGGCGGCATCATCTTGTCAGGTTGGGGGAACGTTGGAAGAACGGTGCATGTAAAAGATTCGCTACGAGTGTTTGTGATTAAGGAAGTTCCCCATGACTGGCTTTTGCCCCAAGTGAAGGCAATGGTACATCACGCAGGTGCAAGTACAACAGCGGCGGTGTTACGTGCAGGTATACCATCAGTGACCTTACCATTTTTTGCAGACCAACCAATTTGGGGTGAAAAGTTAACCCGACTGGGAGTCAGCCCACCACCAATCCCGTATAAAAAATTGTCTACTGAAACTTTGGCGGAGGCTATTGAAGTTGTACTAAGCGATGAGGTGATGAAGAAGAAAGCCCAAGAGTTAGGCCAGAAGATAAGGGGTGAAGATGGTGTAGCAAATGCTGTTAAAGCATTCCATCGACATTTGGGGTTATTGCAGGATGAGTAATGATGTGCGATAGCCTTTATGTTTAAGCGAGAGTTTCTCGCTTGGCACAGATATGCAGGCAGTACTAAAACACCCTGACAAAATAGCAACTATTTATACAACACCGAAATTGCTTTTCCCCCCATTTTTTCAAGGCATATCTTCATTAGAACTTACTACACTTTTACTGAATCAAACCGCTAATAAACTTGCTACATAAGAATAAAAGCCTACTACATATTTTTATTATCCATAGGAATAATAAAAATCATCACTCTAAGTTTTATTAGAGTTAATTCGCTTAGCCGACTGTATAATTTAACTGCCTAGCTCACCCACAGAAGTCATCCACCCGGATATCGCGCCACACGTCAGACGGTTGCCAACCAGAGTTACCAACGGAGCGTAAGGGGCGATAGTATTCAGGAATATAGTCAGATTCGGACGCTTCGATGTATGCGGATGGAGTGGGTTCAATTACTGGTTCGGGAATATCTTGAATTTCCGGTATCTCAGTAGCTTCGGCAGGTGATGGGGTTGGGTCTATTTTCTTACGAATGGGTTTTTCAGTTTTTTTGATCAGTTGGCGCAAATCCATAGGGAATCTTGGGGTCAACATAGGTCAGGAACTCCCAGATTAACAAAATTTGGGGAAATACGGCAAATAAACGTATTTTTTGCAACTATATATGTCCTGCTAGGTAGACGCGATTTATTAACTGTCATACATGGGTGCGTTGCTACATGAGTACAACCAACGCAAGTATGAGTCAGTAATCTATCTTAAGTAGGTTTTTGATGTATAAGACAGTAACTAAGCTGTTGATAGATGGTTAGGAAATAGTTTGCATAGCAGAGTACTCAAACGATACAGAATTGTGGGTACTCTTTATCTAAGTATTTTAGGATGTTCCGGGGTATAGCTAAGTAACAGCTTAGGTATCCTGCTCACATATTTGAAAGAGAATTAACCCGTTCTAGACGTTGACGCTGTTTCGACCATTCTTTGCAAGCCTCTGTTGCCAAACGTATTTCTTCTGGTGTCAATAGCTCATCCGATTTGCCAGAAGCTATAACCTTGGCTGCTGTTGCTGCTAAATTATAATTGACACCGTGTTTGACTAATTGTGTATGGAAATATTTTTCCTCGTCAAAAACTGACATAAAAAACTCTCTTTCAATCAACAGTTAGTGCATTAAAATTAATTTTGAAATTGGATAACAGCAACTACGGAAAATTATTACAAAGTTTTAAGCTCTTTAGCTTCTATCGGGAGAGGCATGAGTAATTATACTTAAGATTTTCCCAAGTTAGACAGCGCTCTCAGCAGAGTCGCTAACGGGAGCATGAGTTTCTTTTGGTGCTGCCAGAATTAAAGTAAGTTCAAGAGCAATGCGATTTTGTGAGATGGGTAAGCAGGGGAGGCAGGGGAGGCAGGGGAAGAGAAAGAAATAATTGTATAAACAATCTATTTCAGTAGTAAAAAGTACTAATATGTCTCTTTGCTCCCCCTGCTCCCCCTGCTCAAGAACAGCCTATTTCACGAGGATCTCACTTTTTCGCGTTGCTCCCAGTAAGTTCAAGCTGATGGTGGGGATTTAGTAATTCCCAATTCTCTCTGACTGTGCTTTAACTGTTTCCAAAGTGCCTTGATTTGGTTGTAAGACTCAGACGGGTCAAGCTTACCACTGGTTTGCAGCGCAGAAATGTAACCGACTTTTTGAGTAAATTCTTGTAAGTTGGCATTGAAAACTAAATTTTCTGGCTTCATCTGACCGTAGTAACAACTACGAGGGGAAAGAAAATTGTATTTGTCTTCAAGATTAGCTTCATCCATTATTTCGCCCTGATTAATTTGAACCCATCAAAGTCAAGCAAGCGATGGCGTTGGTGAGGTTATTTCAAGATATTTATCTTTTATTTATTAATTCAGTTATATGGGGTAAAGTTATGCCAGTTTGGCAAAAATATTCAGTTTTTTTGGCTAAAAATACATTAATTAACAATGCACAGACGTGGAAAGCGATAAAGGAAGGATTCTGGTAGTAGACGATGAAGCTAGCATTCGCCGGATTTTAGAGACACGACTTTCCATGATTGGCTACAATGTGGTCACAGCTAGTGATGGTGAAGAAGCTTTGTCAGCTTTTCATGTAGCCGCTCCTGACTTAATAGTTCTGGACGTAATGATGCCGAAGCTGGATGGCTACGGTGTATGTCAAGAATTACGTAAACAGTCAGATGTGCCAATTATTATGCTGACAGCCTTGGGAGATATCGCAGACCGAATCACTGGGCTAGAATTAGGCGCTGATGACTATATGGTAAAACCATTTTCTCCCAAGGAGTTAGAAGCAAGAATTGCTAGCGTACTACGACGACGCGACCACAAAAGCAGTGCCAATACGATTCCTAATTTTGGGATAATCCGTGTAGGCAATCTGAAAATCGATATGAATAAACGCCAAGTTCACAAAAACAATGAGCGGATTCGCCTGACTGGTATGGAGTTTAGTTTATTAGAATTGTTAGTAAACAACACTGGACAAGTCTTTTCCCGATTAGAAATGTTGCAACAAGTGTGGGGCTATGTACCAGGGCGTAATGTAGACACTCGTGTGGTAGATGTGCATATCTCGCGGCTGCGGACAAAGATAGAGTCCGACCCCAACAACCCAGAGTTGATTTTGACAGCGCGTGGTAGGGGTTATCTTTTCCAACGGATTATTGAATCAGAAGTCTAATCAAGTAAGATTCACTCCCTGAGTTTTACACAAGAAGCAGATTATATAATTGCTCTTGGGAGCGACATAACGAGAGTGCAATCATAATCCCCTGAGTTCGATGTTATGCTCAAAATTTATGCAACGAACTGGCTCTGTTCTAAATTTTGTCGGAATTAGCTTTATAAAGCAAGAGTAATTTCAGCTTTTGGCTCCGAGTCTGTAAAGTCTCCTTGCAAAAGAACCCAGTGAGTAACTTTAGTAACTGTGAACTTTTCTGCTTGAGAATAGACGTTCTGATTTGCATAAATCTCTACAGATTCGCCAATATTGGGTACTCTGCTCATTTGAACAACTGTCACCGATTCACTGTTGAAATCAGGTCTAATACTTAAAGCAGAATCATCAAACATTAACGCAACTGAAATCATTGTGAGTAGCTTATAGGATTAAAAATATGAAGGAACATAGAGAATTTAGTGCAAGGCGTAAGTAGAATATTGCTACTTTTGGTTGCTCACTTAAAAAGCAAGACGAGAGCAACACATTCTCTTGGTAGATATATGCATTGCTTTCGACTCTTGCAGCATAGAGAACACAATAAAGACTTAGCGCACCAATACTTTTCGGGTAAGGATTCAGGTCTAATATCCAGGAAGTAGAGACGGACGAGACTGATAGTCAAGAGAACCAACCAGTAGAGCTTGTGCAAAAAAATCAATTACAGACCTACCTTGACGGCGGCAGGTTTGTACCACAGTCAACAAATTAGCAGTGTGTTGAAACCGCTCCATTGAACGGGAACCACCGCTAACCCATCAGTGAGAGGTTAGAGTGATTGCACTTTTGTCAAGAGGGTGCGGGAAAAGGCGATAAATCCAGCTTGGAGACTGGTTTTCGCAGGGCTTTAACTACTCCTAAATCTTGATTTTCTTTGGCAGCGAAGTACTTAATTGGGTCATCCGCCTTACCTTTATCATAGGCGACACTAAAATGATATAAACCACGAAAAATCATCTCTAAAGAAATGCGGTCAAATGGCAAAGATAATTCGTCTGCAACCGCATCTCCCAAGTCAACCAATACTGCATAAAAGAGCCAAGTTGCCCACACTTGTAACTTCACACCATTAATAGAACCAGTCCATAAATATGACAGTCCCAATAAACGCTTGACCACGTAAAAAGCTTCTTCAACTCTCCATCTTCGGCGATATAAATCTGCGACAACGTAAGGAGGTAAGATTTGTGGGTCGAGGACAGAAGTAATATAAGAATAGCTAGTTTTACCAACCTTAATTTCTATTAAACGTAAAGTAAGCACTGGTGCACCACGACGAACAGTTCCAAGTTGAATCAATCGGTCTTTAACTGAATGGTCATAGCTGAAAATTTTTAAGTACTTAATAGATGCTTTGGCTTTTAAACGAGTAATAAAATGAACTTCTTGGTTAATGAGTTGTTGTAAAAAGTGGAAATGATAAAAACCTCTATCAAGTAAGATCAGAGTTTTAGCAGGTAGTAGTTTCAGCAATGGAGCTTCAAAGTTAGTTTCTGATGCAGCAGGATTAGTGTGAAACCAAACTTCAATAGGTAAGCGATTGACTAAATCAATAACTGTACAAATCTTTCCTGCTAATTGACCTGTTTTCAAGTCTTCTAGGCTTTTTAGCTTTCGGAATAAGGCTTCTAATGTAGACCCGTCAGCTATCCAAATTCGTTCAAAATTAAGAAGTGCAAATTTAACACTATCAGGAAGTGGTCGCTTCAGCCGTCGTTGCCAATTAAGTTGTAACTGAGGTAGTAAATCTTTAAATACTCGCTCAAATAATTCAGATGGGAATACTAAAAATCTTTCAGAAAGAGATTGTTGAGCAATTATTCTAGAACGACACCACAATAAATCTTCTCTTGCTAAAAGCCTTGTTAATTCTTGAACTCCAGGAACTTGTCGCCACAATAAAGTTAATACTGCTGCTACCATGAAGGATAGGTTGATAATTCTATCTCGTAAACCTAACTGCTTATAGTATTTTTGTTGAGCAAAGATAGCTGGAGTTAGTAACTCTTCTAAATGCGACGCAATCGCTTCATTATCTATGGTAGGAGTATTATGCTTTTGCGCGTGGTCGGAGTTTCGTTTTGCAGCTTTGGGCATAGTAGTCAACAAGCACTTTTCATTACCGCATTTGATTACTGAATTTACAATAATAATGAAACTCACTTTTGAAAAATTTATTCTCTCGTTACAATACTTTTTTGCCTCACATTTTAGCCGTTAAAAACTTATAGATAATGATAATCAAATAGAGAGGAAGGAGGCGAGTGTCGCTCGCCTCCTTCCCCTCCCCCACGCACGATTATCATTTTCATTAAAGTTTTTTTGAGTATTTTAACTGATTGACAAAATTTACTTTATTCTAACCTCTCACCGATGCCGCTAACCTTACGCTTTGTCACAGCCAAACGAAGCGATCGTTCAGCCTGATTGTTATCTGGAGGAACTTCAGGATAATCAAGAAAATACCACCATTGATTTGCTTTATCACGCAAAGAACGTAAAAGGTTGCCAGCTGTAGCTCCTGCCTTGTCAATCCACTGATTAAGTGAGGAGTGCAACTTAGATTTAAATTGATTGACCCAATCGTTGTAACCCAAGGAGTCAAGGCTCTCAAACCATTGAGCGTAATTCCTAAAGGCTTCATCAATTAAATTAACAAACGTTTCACCGATAGCTTGGTTGTGAAGACCTGGAAGAATAATTAGTTTTTTGAAGTGTCGGCGTAGATGAGCCAAACATTTCTGCTGGGCAAAAGCTGGATAACCATTGTAAACGCTAAAATCATCGCTGCTGAGTACCCCTGTATATTCAGTCCCTAAAATGGCTGATAATTCGGCTCGTGAACGAGTGTCAGCAGCAGTAAACAGGCAGAAATCAGAATTGGCAACTACCCACAACCATTCTTTGATCCCTTTGACTGACCAAGGTGTTTCATCCACATGAACATTAGGTTGTGTCTGTTTTACCCAATTGCTCAATTCATTAATGCTTGGTTCAATCGCTTGTTGGATTCGTTCATTAGTTGCAACTAACGTTCCTAACCCAATTTCAATTTGCCCCAGTTCCCACAACATTTCTTGCTGTTTTTCATAAGGCATGTGTGCATAATTGTTTACCCATCCTAAAAACGCCTGTAATCTAACTCCTAAATCTTGTCCTGGAACGATATCTGGCGACCATGAGGCTGTTTGTACATTTCCACAACACTCACACACGCAGGTATGGCGTTGATATTCTACTATTTCAATGGGACGTTCTACTAATTGCGCTACAGCCTGTTTTTCTACTTTTACTGCTAGGGGTGCAAATGCTTTGTTACCACAACAGATACAATCACTTGGACGTAAGATTTCATAACGGTCTACTCTGCCAAACCCCTTACGAGTTTTACCTTGATGTCCTGGCTGTCCACCTGGTTTCTTTTTCGGTTGATTTGATTCTTCTTGCAGGGGTACCTTTTTGTTTTCGCTCTTTTTGTGGATGTCTCCAGATGGTGGTTTCGACGAATTAGAACTGTCTAAATCCCTACTGATTTTTAAACGCTCTATTTCTTGCTGTAGTTCTAAAATGATTTTTTGTAAATCACGTATTACCTTGCTCTGCTCAATGATGATATCCACCAGTTCTTCTTTTGATAACTGGTTCAAGCTTTCTCGATCTAATTCTTGAGGCAGGTTTTGGTTCATATTTGCGATATTCTCCCTCAAGTGTCCCCTTTGTCAATACCCTGCCACCTGAATCCTTACCTTTTCGGGTTTTGGGGGAAAGGGGAAAGGGAAAGGGTTTGAATTTACCTTTCCCCAGACCAAAAGAGAGATTATTGGGTTTATCCGAAAAGTATTGCTTAGCGCACACGCCTTATATAAACTGAAGTATTTAAAGATTGGACTTTAAATTAATAACGAACAGCTCCCAAGGGCTGTGTGTAATAGAAGTAGTCTTCATTGTGTGGGCTATTCCTTGAGGGGATACGAAATACCCTGAAATAGATATAGGGCAACGAGTGTAGCAATTTGTGGTAAAACAAAAAGAGCATTCATTCGCAATAAGCTCTATTTAATGATAATATTACCAGAATTCTACGAGACACACCTCAAGCGAGAGCTTGGACGTACTGAATACTTATTACTAAAACTCCTTATCTGTTTATTACAATCTATTAAAACTGTTAGCCTTGAGGCGCTAGCGACTGCTTTACCAATACCAATACTATTTGAAAGTAGAAGGAAAAAACTTCAGCGATTTTTATCTTTAAATTACATCAATGTTGAAGAAATTTGGTTTCCAATTATCAAAAGCTGGCTAGAAATAAATTTTCCTTTAAATGAAGTTATTTATGTAGTTATAGATCGGACTAATTGGGGATGCATTAATCTATTAATGATTAGCGTGGTTTGGGACAAAAGGTCTATCCCAATATATTTTGAGCTATTAGACAAGTTAGGCTCAAGTAATTTTGATGAACAAGAAGCAGTATTTAAAAAAGCATTACCGATTTTCAAGGATTATAAAATTGTAGTGTTAGGAGACCGAGAATTTTGTTCAATAAAGTTGGCTAACTGGCTCACAGAGCAGAAAGTATATTTCTGCTTACGCTTAAAAAAGGACGCATTTATAGAAATAGAACCAGAAATTTGGCTGCAATTAAGAGATTTGGGTTTAGCACCTGGTCTTTCCTTCTTTTACCAAGGTATTAAATATACGAAATCTCAAGGGTTTGTTAGCTTTAATCTCGCTACTAAATGGAAACGGAAACGTTTTGGAGTTGCGCCGGAAGAGGGCTGGTTTATTCTGACTAATTTAGATGATTTAGATTCGGCTATTAAGGCTTATAAACAACGTTTTGATATTGAGGAAATGTTTAGAGATTTTAAAAGCGGTGGTTATAATTTAGAAGATACTAATGTATCAGGTCAAAGGCTAATTTCCCTAATATTATTAATCTCACTTGCATACACGGCTGCAACTATATCTGGTCAAAAAATTAAACGCATGGGTGTTCAAAAATATGTAGGCAGAATTAAAGAATCTGGGCGGACAGTTCGCCGTCATAGCAGTTTTTATATTGGATTATATGGGTCTAACTGGGTCGATTTCATGGAAAATTCTTATGAATTGGTGGCTGAGTTAATGACACTAGCTCCTAATAAGCGTAAGTATTATCAACAAGGAGAAAGGGCTATGAGGCTTATTTTATCTGCATTCTAGCCCTTTTTGTCCCCCCTCAAGGGGCTATTCAGGCGCTGATAACGTCTGTTATTGGCAAAGAGCGAATTAACTCCCGAATCACATCAGTTGCTGGTCTGCCCGTAATTGCACAATATCGTTCAAGTTTTTCGCTTTCAGTTGATGCGAGATTTATTGTGATTCGTTTAACAGCCCATTGTTTGTTCATGACTTACTCTTGCTTTTCAAATTTCCTTTTGTTATCCAATACCTTAGCCAAAATAAGAGGGTGAAGAGAGAGGGCTGATGTAGTAGAGTTATTGTCTTCCCAAACGACAACTCAAAAGCCACAATCAACCCATGCCCGATATCCTATCACTGTTACAATGCTTGTTACCGCAGATAAATGCTACGACGATGCGCCGAATGAGCCATATAATCCTGGCGATGTTAGCGATGAGCGGGCGAGTCACTATGCCCTTGAATCTCACGTTGGACAAGCACTGGTGGTAGTTACCGGACGATGTTGAGGTTCTTTCATACAGTAATACCTTGGACAACGTTGTTTTGGCTATTTTTCCGCAAGCATTTGTTCCGTGCGAATGAGGTATATTTGCTGGCAGGAGATGAAGTTGTAATAAGTAAATCAGGGAAACAAACTTATGGGCTGGATAGATTTTTTTCTAGCCTAGTTAGCAAACCTATATCAGGACTATCTTTTTTTACATTGTCATTAGTAAGTGTTGAACAAAGGCACTCGTTTCCGATTCAGATAGAACAGGTAATCAAGAGCGATATAGAAAAAAGTAGTATATCGCCAAGATTAGCAGAAATCAAACCTAAAGAAAAACGTCGACGGGGACGACCAAAAGGGAGTAAAAATAAAAACAAAACAGAAGTAATTCTCACATCGGAATTACTAAGAATTAAGAAGATGATTAATAATTTATTCAAGTTAATAGCTAACTTTATCCCTTTAACTTACTTAGTATTAGATGGTCATTTTGGAAACAATAATGCCTTGCAAATGGCTAGACAAGTTAACTTACATATAATTTCCAAGCTGCGTTGTGATTCGGCATTGTATATACCCTATCAATATCCTGACTCCAATAAACGCTCTCGTCGCAAATACGGTGATAAGCTCGACTATTGCAACATACCTGATAAGTATTTATGTAAAAGTACTATTGAAGACGATATCAAAACTGATATTTATCAAGCTACTCTACTCCACAAGGAATTTGCCCAAGCACTGAATATAGTTATTTTAGTCAAGTCAAAACTAATCTTAAAACTAATGCTCGTAGTCATGTAATTCTATTTACTAGCGACCTAGAATTGTCATATGAGAAAATAATTGATTACTACAAACTGCGCTTCCAAATTGAGTTTAACTTTCGTGATGCCAAGCAGTTTTTGGGGCTGGAAGATTTTATGAACTTGAGCCAAGTTGCGGTAACTAATGCTGCTAACCTAGCATTCTTCATGGTCAATTTATCCCACCATCTTCTCGCTGATTTTCGTCAGCATAATCCCAGCTCCGGCATTATTGATCTTAAGGCTTATTATCGTGGTTTTCGATATGTTCGTGAAATATTAAAAATGCTTCCGGAAATGCCTGAGCCTATTTTATTAACCCAGATTTTTGCCAAGCTTACCGCTTTAGGACGTATTCATCCCGTTTCCACTGGCGTTGAACCCTCGTAAATTGGCAGAGGTATTGTTATCTAGACTTACAACGTCAAATGCTCCTGTTAACAAACAATAGCCTCAGCTAGATGTTAAGCACAGCATACTTGCCGTAAAACTATTTCTAGCACATCCTTTACCAGGGTATTTACTTGCTATCCAAAACTTCACTAATAAATCATTTATATGAACTTTATACGTATTTTAAAATTACTTACGTTTTCTATAGATGTTATTAAGAAGCACATGAGAAACTAGAGAAGCAAAAGACTTATACTAAGCAAGTACTGCCGATTAGATTTTGGTTAACGCTATTTTTATATATAGCAATCCAATATTCATCTGCTCTTTATCCAGAGATTGAATCAACTAAGCTAAACTTTGGATATGAACTTCGAGCCTATCACTATATTTAACTCTCTAATTTAACAAAATATTAACGCCTTTGGAAAAATTTCTAGAGGCATTAACATTTAATAAATTTTGAATATCTGCCGAGCGTTGTGTTTTTTTTTACTCCTTAAACCAATATCACCCAATCTCACTAACTGATTCTCAGGCGATGGCGGTGCGGGAGCCCGCCCTTGAGTGCGATGGTGGAAGTACCCGCCTGATTGCGATGGCGAAACGCCCGCCGTAGGCGATCGCTCCTGTAAATATTTAGATGCTAATTCCGGGTTTGAAACAGTAAACTAATTTCTGGACAAAACTATAGTAAGTTGACTGTTTCTCCACTTTTTCAATTCGTTTGTCTACATATTCTCTTAGCCGTTCTTACCAATAACTTTGCTCAACCCTGCTGATCACCTTGAGATATAGATTCTCAAATTTCTTCAAAAAACCATTTTTACTCATTGCTTTTGTGACAGGCTGGAGTGCCAGGGACACATAAAGCGGTAATCTTTTGTGGCAAGAATGACGAGATATTAAAAAGGTCTGCGGGATTTTCAGAGCGCTGGCCTGTACCTGCTCCAACGATAACTATACCGTTATAGATGACTGCACCAGACACAATGGGAGTAGGGATCTGTTGTGGGAAGCCAGGAATAGACACAGGTTCAGCAATTGGAATCCGTGCAAGAAGAAGACCAGTATCTGTGTCATAGGCACGAAGTACGCCTTGTAAGATACTACCCGTAAAAGCCACTCCAGGAATGGCTGAAACAGGAGAAAAGCTGGCATCATCCGGTTTTTCTGTAAAGTTTTGCCACAACACATCTCCTGTATCCATATTCAGAGCATGGATAGTTGGTGTCTGGGGATTAAAGGTATCGTTAATTCCTCCAGGGGCTGTGGAAAAGTAGATCCGACGTGAGCGCTCATCTACTGCCGCCGTGGCAAGAATGCCACCAGCAACACCGCCAGGAACCACATTGCGTCGCCAGTATGGAAGTTGTTTAGCATCCAAGTCGTCCCAGCGCACGCCATTATAGTGATTGATGCCATCGCGATCAATAACGTAGTACGTACCATCCTTGTTGCCTACACCTACAACATCACGGAGTCTACCGTTGACCTGAATACGGAACAAGTTTGGTACTGCTCCAAACGCTAAATCAGCATTAAAGCACTCAAAGCCACCACCTTCACACGTTTCTCTTGGTCGCCAGCGCCATACTGGTGTGCCATCAAAATCTAAAGCAAAAATTGCCTCATTGAATGGTGAACTCGGTGGCGATGGTTTAAGTGTTTTGGGATCTTCGTCTACATCACAATTGCTTGATGCCAAGAAAATGAACCTTCTTTTAAAATCAACGGCTGGTGATGACCACACATTGCCACAACCAGTCGGCGTTCGAGCAAAGTCGCAACCAGGGCGACTCGCTAAGAATCCTTGAGGTAAACCTAGCTGCTGTTCTGTATGATAGCCATCAAATGCTCGAATCTCATCTCTTGGAAAAGCACGACAAGTTTGAGCAGTATCAACGTCAAAATACCACTGCAAGCGACCGTCACGGGCATCTAGAGCATATACTCCCCCTTTACCGCCTTCTAGGTCATTGACATCCATGCCAAATATCACTTTTCCGTTAGCAACTATCGGTGAAGATTCGGTTTGGTTGCGTTCTTTGCCAAAACCGCACAACTTGGATTTTTCAGAACATCCTGTGCCAGCATAGAATTTCCATATCTGCTTACCAGTGCTTGGTTCGAGCGCATACATGGTTTCGCCTGCACCGAAAAAGAGTCTCTGCTTACCGTCCACTATATCTATATGAACAGAGCCAACATTGGGAAAGCCAGCACCTGGTTGTACTTCGGTCTTAAAACGCCAGACCTCAGTGCCATTAGAAAGACGCAGTGCATAAAGGTTATTGTCCCAACTTTGAACAAATACAATTGATACAGGTTTGCTTTTATTTAGCTTGATCGGATAGATGACTGGAGATGCCGTTACAATTGCTCCAGTCTGAAATTGCCATTTAACAGTCAGCTGAGATACATTATTTTTATCGATCTGGCGCTCTGACCCATTAAAAAACAGACGCTTGGCACTACCAGCATAAGTTGGCCGAGCTTGAAAATTGAAGTCAGGGATACTAAACGCTGTAGCCATTGGTAAGGTTACCAAGGCAATCCAAAAGGTTATATGTTTCAACAACATAACCTAACCCCTTTTGCTTAAAATATGTTTTATCAGCACCGACATAAGCAGTTTAATTGATATAAATAACGCACAATACTTAATTTTTATGAATCATTCCAACATCAGCAATATGAAAATTTCAAAAATCTAAGTAGAACGAGTGAAAAAAATCAAACTATTTTAATACCTCGCCTCACGCAGGTTTGGGCGCAAAAATAAGTTTATGATTCCGGTTCCGGTTCCAAAGAATGCGATGGCGTACCCGCCCTTTCCGGTGGCATTGCACCAAGAAAGCAGTTAACAGGTTTACTCAGTTCAGTTTTGGGGGATAATCTATTGGGAAAGTAACTTCCAGTGATGACCTTGGAACCGAATCAGCTAGACCTCTTCTCAGATTTACCCCTGACATCAGCACGTCGAACAGAGACGTTGGTTATGAGTGCTGATGCCCTGCTGAAGTGGAAAAGGCAAGTTTCGGAGTATCAGCAGAAGGTAAGAGAGAACAAATCACCACAGCAGACGGCATTATTTGACATTGCAGCTAAGCATTGCGACCCAGAACGAATTGATCCGCTCTTGCTGCGGCTTGCGCCATTATCTTTTTGGAGAATGCCATCAGATAGCCCAGGGGAAGCGTGTCTTTATTTCATAATTGACTCGGCTGCTTGTGTTGTACTGTATGTGGGGGAAACTTGCAAAAGTAACAAGCGCTGGAAGGGCATACACGCCTGCAAAGACTATATCGGCAGCTACCAAGATTTGCACTATCGCTATGGGATTGAGACTGCGGTAAATGCGGCATTTTGGTGGGATGCTCCCGTTGACCGACGCGCACGACAAGAGTTGGAATTGAGCTTGATTTGGAAGTGGGGCTCACCTTTCAACAAAGAGAATTGGAAACGATGGGGGCAGCCATTTGGGTAGAAAAAGTAAACGACATTTGGGGATCACAATCATGACACCGCCAAATGTCCCAAATCAAGGTTGATGAGGTTATCTGTATCAAAAGCAGCGTCCTGATAGTATTTTACACATCTGGAAAATGCTGGCAGTTTTGCGTCATCAGTCGGACAGGTGGGATATTTGGAGAACAAAAAATTTACTACACAGCTTCTGCGGCGCTGAGGAGTGGGTTGGAGTGGCTCAGGGATGAAGTATGATTTTCTTTATTCGGCATGAAGCCCAAAATCAACGAAATATCTTACTTCAATTCGGTTAGTGATGATTGTGAATTCCGCCATGTCAAGAAATTGGTAGTTAATAGATGAAACAAAGCCTCAAGTATATATTTTTTAGTTTGGGGTTAATTAGCCTGGGTGTTGCGAGCTATTTTGGCTATACATTGTGGCGAGTTTTGAGTACTGGCACGGCTTATCAAGCTAAACAATTCTGTTCAGGTGTATTTGTCTCTGGGCGCACTCGTGAATCTATTTTCAACCAAGATGTTTTAGCTGAGATCAAGGGTTTATCAGCACTGGAACAGTCAATTGTCAAGTCAATTCAAGTAAAGATTGAGCGCCCACAACAATCTGTAACAGCAAGTATTTTCGGCTTGGCAAAACATCAAGCCATCTTTCGTTATGGGCTTGGTTGTACTCTAGTCATCGCTAGCTCTCAAGCAGAGTTGCGCTCACCATTGAAGCCAATGGATTTGGTTCCCCAAAAACTAGATGAACAGTGGTTGCTAGGGCAAACAGACCGAGAATCACCTGAAATTAACCAAAAACTCATCAAAGAAGCTCTAAACAGGGTTTTCCATCCCCAACAGCACACTAGGGCTGTAGTTATTGTTTATAAAGGTCAGATTATCGCCGAACGCTACGCGCCAGGGTTTTCCGCTCAAATGCCTTTACCTGGATGGTCGATGACCAAGAGTGTAATTAATGCACTTGTGGGGATTCTAGTAAAGTCGGGTAAACTATCGCTGACAGATAAAAATCTGATGCCAGAGTGGAACAATAGGGGCGATCGCCGCAGGGAAATTACTCTAGATTCGATGCTTCGCATGAGTAGCGGGCTGAAGTTTAACGAAACAGAATCAAATCCTCTAGGAGATTTGATTCAAATGCTATATGGTCGGTCAAATACGGCTGTATATGCGGCAAACCAGCCCTTAGAAGCCGCTCCAGATACTAAGTGGCAATATTCTAGTGGGACAACTAACATTATTTCCCGTGTAATCCGCAACGCGCTCAGTAACGATGCTGATTATCTAGCATTTCCCCGTCGCGCCTTATTTGATCGCTTGGGTATGAAGAGTGCTGTACTCGAACAGGATGCATCGGGAACCTTTGTTGGCTCGTCTTTCATGTATGCTACAGCAAGGGATTGGGCGCGATTTGGTCTACTTTATTTACAAGATGGTGTATGGGAAGGGCAACGCATTTTACCAGAAGGCTGGGTAAAGTACAGCCGCACCCCAACTGAGCTTTCCCCCAAGAAAAATTATGGCGCTCATTTTTGGTTGATGGACGTTGCTACATTATCTGGAAAAAACCAAATTCTTACCGCTCAAGGATTTCAGGATCAATACATTGCTATTATTCCTTCACACCAACTAGTGATCGTTCATCTGGGGAAAAATGAAAACGCGACGCATCAACAATTTATTCCTCAAATATTAGCGGCTTTTGCTAAATGAACTACCCTGCCAAGTAATGTTAGTTAATTGTGATCTGACTTTTCCCGTTAAGTCGTGAAACAACAAAATAGCAAGGGTTTCAGACTACAGCTTATTCTCAATTATTTAAAATTAGTGACAATGAATTACCAGAAATTTATAAAAAATTTTAAGTAAAACTAATGTTGATTTTGGCTTCGGAATTACACTTACTTTCCTAAGCTTTTCTGTAATACTATATTTTTGACAATCTCTATAAACTCATTTAAAACAGCAGATTGCTCATTGCGCCGCATTAGTGCAACAGTCTGGATTTTTAATTTGTCTGCTTCAATTCCTTTAATTAGTCTATAAACAACTCCCTGACGCTGAATATTTTGGGCATTCTTCAACAGTAATGACACCCCAACACCACCTGCGACTAAGCTCAATACAGTTAGCATCCAAGTTGCTTGTTGCACAATTTCTGGTTCCCGACCAAAAACCTGTTTACAAAAGTCGATAATTTGCTTATAAAAGTGGACTATATCTGGTGAAGGTAAGACAAAAGATTCATCCGCTAATGCTTTGAGCGGAATTTGAGCTTCATCTGCTAGTTTGTGTGACTCAGATAAAGCAATCACTAGTGGCTCTTGCAAAATAGGCACATAAATTAAATCAGGATGCTCATCCAAGGGTAAATAATTAAACGCAATGTCAATTTGATAATCTAGCAACTGCTGTATTTGGTCTTGGGGCGGTGACTCGCATAGAACTAGCTTGACATCAGGACGCTGGCTACGAAAAGTTTGCAGTACTACTGGTAGAACACTGTTAGTAATTGAGCTATTAACTGCAATAACTAACTGTCTTATGTCCTCTCCGCAACTAGCTCTAAATGCTCGTTCTTTTGCCTGTTTGAGCAGCCTTACAATCTCAACAGCATCTTTGTTAAAGACTTCTCCGGCAGATGTTAATTTTCGTTGTTTCCGGTCAATAAGTATACATGGAATCTTTGAGTATCCCAAGTCCTTTTCTAATTGACGAATATGCCTACCTAAATTTGGTTGGTCAATACCGTTTAAACTTTCAGCAGTCCGACTGAAATTGAGTTCATTTTTTACTAAAGCAAGAAAAAGCTCTATATCTTCTAGATTCATAAAATTATCTCTAATATGCAATTCAATATTACTAATTAAACTCTTGTTAATAAGGTTTATATCATAGTTTTATTGTTAAACCGTTCTTTCTGGTATGTAACTTTTGATTTGTTCAATGCAAATTTTGTTAGATAAAAAGAGGAATAAAGCATTTACTTTATCAAGTACTTATGTGATAAATAAATTAATTCAAATTTATCTCCAACAGAACTATGAGAGAAACCAAAGAAATTACCAACTATTTAATTAAGTTTGTAATGATTATTGGTGGAATACATGGGAATGAGCTTATAGGAGTATATCTAATTAAACTCTTTGAGAAAGTTCCCCACTTAATTCAACGACCTAGCTTTGAATCATCTACATTGTTAGCTAATCCCAAAGCTGTTGCAGAATGCAGACGTCATATTGAGAAAGATTTAAACCGCAGCTTTAATCGTGAAGACCTAAACGATCCGACACTCTCTACTTTTGAAGATAAGCTAGCAAAGCAAATTTACAAAAATCTTAAATCTCAAAATCAATCACAAATAAGTATGTTTGTAGATTTGCACAGTACAACTGCAAACATGGGGTTGACTTTAATTCTAGTCAAACTTCATCCTTGGTTGTTGCAGCTAGCAGTATATTTGAGTTCAATCAATCCAGAAGTGAGGGTTATTTATATACCATCTAATGCGGCAAATAACGTTTTGATTTCTCAATGCGAATTAGGTTTTGCGATTGAAGTAGGGCCAGTACCTCAAGGCGTGTTGGATGCAGTTTTATTTCAGAAAACAAAGGAAATAGTTTATGCCATTTTGGACTATTTACAAGCATTCAATCAAGGTTTAACCCAGTCTAATACCAATACGCTCACACTGTATGAATATGTAGGAACTGTGGATTATCCCAGAAATGAGCATGGAGAGATTCAAGCAATGATTCACCCACAACTTCAGTCTAGAGATTTTGCGCCTTTAAATCCTGGAGAGCCAATATTTCTTGCTTTTGACGAAGAAATAATTACATATAAAGGTGCATCGACTATTTACCCAATTTTCATTAATGAAGCCGCTTATTACGAGCAAGGCACTGCCATGTGTTTAACTAACAAGCGACAAATTGTTGTAGAGGCATTATGAAAGAGTTGTTGGACTACTTTGTTATCGGTGTTGCTATTACCGTGTTCTGGCTTTTCTGGCAAGGAACTTTTAGCAAAAATGACAATCCAGTTGATGCTTGTGTTGTCGAGCTTTTTAAGGAAACTCAAGATAAAATGTTGTACTCTGATCTCAAACACAAGTGCGCTCAAATGTGCCAACGTTTTGAATTGAAGGGTTGTCAACAAAATATTCCGCCTCTTTAAACGCCTCTAGTCTTTCTTCATCCTGCTTTCGGTTTGTGGACTTAGAGCTTAGCTTTAAGCTTGTAACGCGTCAGATGATGTACAGTTGCTCCCCTCAGCTTTGATTCCCAAAGTCTGAAACCTATACCGGACGTACTGTTAAATATTTTTATCTACTGCTTTATAGGTGGTTCCAAAATCTTAAGACTGGAGAAGATTCTAGGGGTTACACCCTGAAATTCCCTAATTCCGTACTTACTGTGTCCAAGGTGGCGTTGCTTAGTGGGTATGTATATAGGCTGAAGCTTTCAGTACGTAGCTTGTAAATTCTTTAAGAGTTATCCCTGTTTTGTCACTTTGGGAGAATGCAATAGCCCAAAGGATTATGCAGCTTTAGTTTCCAGCTTTTAGCTATGAATTTTAGTTTTTATTAGGAAATAAAGCCTCAAATGTTGATGAAATCAAAACCTCAGAGCAAGGCTTTGATTATTGTTTTCCGAGAGTGACAAAACAGGGTTATGGTGTTTATTTTTCTGATTTAAAAAATCTTTTTAGGGAAGGATAACTTGTCCGTTTGCGATTAGAAGCATATGGTGTCCGTAACGGACAAGTTATCCTTCCAATGACAATACTTAAAATTTCCTGCTACTCAACCCTCACCCCTTTGATGCAGAGTATGTGTAATACTCTGCTTTAATTTATCTAAGTAGTGTTTTAGAAGCGATCAATCTAGCAAAATCTAAAAAAAATTATATACTTCTAACTAAACTATTTAAAGCTGTCTTAGCTACTAATTCTGCTCTAGAAGACGTTATTTTCTGGTAGCGTAAAGTAGTTTGAATATTTTCATGTCCCATCAGCGCCCTTAACTCTTCAATCGCCATCAGACCAACCCGTTCGGTAGCAAAAGTATGACGCAGGTCATGTAGCCGAGTTTCTTTGAGTTCTTCATGTTGATCTACTACTTTCCTCCAGTCTGCATTCACTGTTCTGTACGAAACTGGGGTTACAACTTTAGTCGTCGGGTGCTGGGCAGTGAATAATGCTGTACTATTTTTATGACGATAATATTTAATATAGTCTTGTAAAGCATTATCTGCATCTTCGCTATAAAAACACCAGCGTTGTTTGTTGCCTTTACCAACCACTTGAAATTTGCGTTGCTCAAAATTTAGTTCTGATAACTGTAGAGATAATAATTCTCCAATTCTGGCTCCAGTTCGATGTAGCAAGTAAACTATCGCCTCTAACCTTGCATTCGACTTCTTCACACCTGCATACAAGACATCTAAGCCAGCTGGTGTGAAATAACGTATGATTTCGTCTGTTTTATGCTCTCCTCGCGCACGCTCTGGTTTCCTCTGACTTAATCGGCCTACAGGATTTGATTGGATATAACCTTCCTCAACAGCAAAATTAAACAGGGCGCTGATTATTGCTTGGTGACGATTGTGTGTTGTGTAGCTTAAATCATCTAAACTCTGAAGATAATCTTTTAGGAGCTGACGGTCTACTAGTTCTATAGGTAGCCTGCCATGTGCTTTTAGCAAAGATAGTAGTGTTTGCTCGTAAGATTTAAGTGTACTTGTAGCTAATCCTTGCCGGGAAAAGAAAGCTGTAGTAACTTGTGCTAATGTAGTTGTCAAGTTTCACCTCTAGATTTGAATAAAAGCAGTAAAATTTATTTCAAATACGCACTTAAGTAAAATAATTAGTTATATATTTTAGTACACATTAAAAGTATGGATAACACCCCCCAACCCCAAGAAACGCTGGCAGAGTACGTTAAAAGAATACGCACCAGCCTTTCGCAAGCGTCAAAATGATTTAGCGGTAAAGGCAGGTATTCACCTCCAGAGTATAGGTAAGATTGAACGAGGGATGACTACCAAGCTCAATAGCAAAAGTCAGCGTGGGTTAGCGGTTGCATTGCAAGTTCCACCGGAGTACCTTGATGCTGTTGTCCGCGGTGTTGCTGTCGTCACGTCAGATGTAATAAGATTTTGCTCCCACTGTTGGACTCCAGGCACGGCTGTTGAAGAAATATGGTTATCACCGTTATTAACTTCGCCAGTGCCAAACGCAATCGCAGGCTTAATCCCCGGTCGTTTCCATTATTCGCTTCTAAATTGTTATTGAAGATAAAACAGCAAAGCTGTTTACTCCAGAAGATTTTTTGTTTCAATTAATTCGCTTCCACAAAGTTAGTGGAGACTTGAAGAAGTTTAGAGCCAGGATATGGTCTACATGATGACGAAGACAGCGAACGGCTATCGCTAGATGAATAGCGCACTTCACAAGCAGAGCGATAAGCTCTTGCTTATAGCCTTCTCCTTCTCCCACACGCGCATGGCTTAAGCCTTCTCCCACACGCGCATGGCTACGCCAATGGAGACGAAGACAGCGAACGGCTATTGCAGATAATTGTCTCTGTGCGGAGTTGAAGAGCTGATGATGGTATGCCTCTTCAGTGGTGAATGACCGAATATTTCGTAATGACTTAGTGTCACAACACTTTCCTCAGACGAGCGCAATACCTAAGCCATACGTGGACTAGCCAGAGGATTGATAGGGAACTTTAAAGGAGCAATTGAAGACTTTGAGGGATACATAGTTAAAAAATGTTTTGAAGCTCTTTCTGAGTAAATGTCGGTTAACCCATAATATTGCCGCGACTGGAACCATAATATTGCCGCAACGGAGGCTGTAATACTCATTATTTCGTGAAGCGATCGCATCCTTTTTTGATGCATTGGAACCATAATATTGCCGGAAATCCAAAATGGAATTATAAGCTTGCCAAAAAAAGGTAATCTTAAGATTTGATTTTTTGGTTGGTGTATGATTCCTAAATGCTTATGCCAGAAGAGCTTCAGGTTTTTAGGAGATTTCAATCCTACATTTTTAGTCCAGGTTCGTTATCAACCATTTTATTGCCAAATGTATAGCCTGTAAGGATTATAGACAGTGGAAGGATAATATTGCCAATTTGAATTAGAAGCATAAGCACGTAAAAACGGCAATATTATGGTTCCACCGACAGTAAAGGGTTTAGTCGACGCATGGTTGTTGATGACAGGCTCGCTACTTTTGTCCCTTTTAATTCTTTTGTATATTTTTCTAAAAGCTCACTCTATAGGATGAGCAAATGGGCTGTCATTTACCATATATTAGCAGTACTCTGCGTAATTCTTAAGCCTGGTTAACAATAGCCAAGCTTTGCTAAAAATTTACAGCACCAGAAGTAGACGTATCTGAGAATACGTAGAAAGCAAGATGGAAATCTGCGTAAGCCTAATGGTTATCTGCGTGAGTCTGATAAGCTTAGTAGGTGACGACTAAGCTTATCTTTAAGATTACTAACTTTAAGGAATCTCTGTATTATCTATATTTCAAAAAGGCAAAACAGCCGTGCATCTCCATAAAACTTATTTTCTTGTTATGCTGCTCTGGCTCTGCTCCAGGGCAGTTTTCTATTTGCTGGTCAAAGCCAAGAGTAAGTTCTAGTAGTCTGCCAAGACAACGCTTGCGTTGTAGTCAGCAAGGGAGGCTGGCGTTGCAAAATCAATGAATAGTAGCAGTATTTCCTCCAATTCTCCCCCTGCTCGACCTACACAGCAATTTTGGGTTGGTGAACTACTACATTCACCAGCGATGCACTGAGCGTGGTCGTTGTGTTGCGCTCCTATCAAATTCTGACCCAGCGACCGACGGTAGTTGAGCGCGGTCGAAACTCAGGGCATCACTCCTGACTTTTGAATTCTGAATTCTCTATTATTAAAGAAGTAGAGCCATAAAGTTAGCCAATACTCAGTAAGATAATTGAAGTCCGAGAGTACACCGTCAGAGCGCATAAGCGTAAGATTCACACTCGCATTTTCAACTTTGTGTGCAAGCAGTGCCAACAGCCAACCCAACGCGAGACTTTGGGCCTATCAACTACAAGAGTGACGAGGGTAAGATGGGGTAACTTTTGTCAGATTACCAGCACGATGATGAGAGCGCTCGCTATCAAAAGTGTTTGACTAAACTAACTTCTGTACAGCTTCCCAAACACCTCGTTAAGAATTTGATTGACTTCATGTTCTGTTGCTGGAGTATCCCAGGCTCCCGTAGACACCAAACTTTGCGTGTACTCTTGAATCCAAATCTTTAAAAACTCTTTTTGCTCAACTCTTGTTCCTCTCGGCAATATTATTGTGACTAGAACTTGATTGAAGACCAGGCTGCAAGCTTCGCACACTCCCAGACCTGAAACATGAGTTTTGAAAATTCTGTTAGACATACTGGACTATTCCGGCAGAGACCAGAAGGATCAACAACTTGCGTGCAAGGTGTAGGAAACCCATCGATCAGCTGGGGAGCTTGATTTAAAAATGTTATTAACCTACTAATAGTAATTATAATTAAGGAAAGACTGCAAAAAAATATTAGTGTGCCATACAGAATTTGTATGGCACACAAGTAATTAATACTTAGTCATCTTTAGCAAGCCCGGTCTTATCGAATTGCTTTTCGACACAACAAAGATACAACTGTAAGAGGCACTCTTTAAAAAAGAGTGCCTCTTCTAAACAGTACAAAAGCATCAGTAAGTATACTTCACTGATAAATATCCAAGGAAAAGCAGTCTGAAACAACTACTCCCTACTTAACAAGTATAAACTTGGTAAAGTGGGAAACAGCGATACACGAATACCAGAACCAAACGATAGACGAGCAACAGATGGAAAATCTACTAAACCTCAATAGCGGTTGTTGATATTCCTGCCTACAGTTCTTAACGTTGGACTGATTTTTCTAGTTTATCCCCCTATAGGATGAGTAATTAAGCTGTTATTTGCTATATTGTAATAGCAGCCTGCGTAAATCCTTTTCCTTGTTTTTCAACTTTTGTATAACAGCAATAGGAACTCATCAAATCACTTGCTTGCGGAAGGTAATTACCTTCCGCAAGTAGTTTATCAACTCTATTAAAATAACATTTATCAGGGTAGATTTTCCCCAGCTTTATACTTTCTTAAAGTTGCTATTTTTTTCTTGCCTAAATTTTACATAGCTGACGTACAGTTATCTCACTAGTTCCAGAAGAAAATATTCAAAGCTTAACAATAAGAAGCTAAAAGCCGCCAGCTTAAAAATGTGACTAAAATGAAATACTTAGTTCAATTAGAGAAACTTATTGCTAGAAAATCCTGATTTAGACTACCCGTAAAAATCTGAGATAAACTAGTTTTTTAGATAGTTATAAAATACCTAGCTGCCAAGCGTACTCAGAAGAGAGAATGTTTGTATAATCCCAGATATATTAAGAAACTAGGTAAATGATGTCAAAGCCTTTGTGTACGTACATTTAAGGCTATTTTAACCGTTTTTTGTTTAAGTCCCAGTAAAAATAAGCTGCTAGTGGATGGTAGTTCACTTGCACTGAGTTTCATTTCTACTCCTTTATAAAACAATTTCAGAGTAGTTTTTCACTCTCCCCAATAAAAAGGAATTAAGAAGCAACAGGAATAGGAGGATGTTTTATACCTCTACGAGCTTGGGTTAGAACTTGAGCAATATAACTCCAAGGGTCAACTTTTCTCAGCCTGCAAGTTTCAATAACACTCAAAACAGAGCAATAAGCTAAACTACCTTCACTAGTGCGAGTTCCATAGCTAAGACGTCGGGCAATAACAGCATGTCTTAAAGCCCGTTCTGCTTCATTATTGGTCGGTGGTAATTGCGGATGATAAAAACACGCAACCACAGCATCCCAGTCAGCTAAAATCTCTTTTGCTAGAGCTTTTAACTTGGTATGCTCGACTCCCGTAGCCAATCGGCAGACTCGATAAAGGCGAGCGGGGTTTGAGTCGGTTTCATCCTTATCCCCGTCGCCAGTGGCAAGCTCATGTATTAGTTCCCTTAGTTCTTCTAATAGCCACTGCCCCAAATCCGCTACCTCCCGATCTACAGCTTCGGTCAAAGCGATCGCTTTGCGGATGAGATGAGCTAAACAATGTTGGCGTTTAGGGTAATTAATATAAGCCCCATAGCCATCAGTTATTAACCATCCCACAAATGCCGAGGTTATCAGACACAACAATTCTTCTTTGCGACGACTACCGATGTGGAAAACTGCAATTGTACTTGTAATAGCTACCCATAACCATCGATATTTCCCCTTTTCATACCAGGGTGTTTCGTCAAGGTGGATTATTTCTGCCGATTGCAATTCTTCAATTAATTCCTCAACTACCGGGGAACTAAGCATAAATCTCTACTTCTTCCTTCAACTACCGAAACGTAACCAAATTGTGGCTTTATTTTTGTGTGGTGTCCACAAGAGCAAGTTGCTTGATAATAGTGATGAAGCGTACATCTTACCTCAATTCCAGAATCTAATTTTTCTAGTTCTAATACGTAATAACCCATGTGGGGTTTTGCATCGGGGTCTATTTCTAACGAACTGTTACAGGATGCACAAGTTAGAGGATGATGGGCAACTATTTCACTGGCAACCAAGGGTGTTGTCCGCCATATTCCCTTAGCTCCTTTTTGCTTTCCCGGTAATTTTTTCCCAAATCCCTTGCTTTTCGGTTTCTCGCTTTCTTCTGAAACTTCCTTCTTTTCTTGCTTTGACTCCGAAACAGAAGTTTCACTCCCCGTTTCTTGTTTTTCTTCTAACTCCGAAGAAGATGTGCTTCTAAATTGGTCTGATGATGGGGGTAGGGAACTATTGCTTGAGTTTTGTTCTAATTTTTCTATTTGTTCGACTGCCAGAGAATGAAGATTACCCGCCACTTCTACCAATTTCTGTTTATCCAGAGATTGGAAGTAGTCCCGGTTCATTTGTGCGAGGTCTTCTTTGCTCAGTCGATTCATTCGTGTTTAGCTAAAATTGCACAATTATTTTTTACACTACCACATGATGCTCACCCCTACTTTTACCTATACTGCAAACCCTCACAGACGGGGGGAGAGTGAAAAACTACATTTCAGAAGCTAAATAGAATAACTGAAAGAAACCGAGCCTTTATTTAACTATTTTTCTTTCAAAATGTCTCGTAGATGTCGTCCCAGCCCGGAGGGCTGGGACAAGGCTGGATCTGTTTTTATGCCTAGATACTTAACTGAAAAATAAACAAGCTCAAATATAGTTACTTTCTTACTAATAACTAGAAATATTGATTCATAAAAAAGTCTAAATTTAGAATTCAGGATTTAGGTAAAAAATCTTTATAAGGGATTCAATCCTGCCACTTAAATTAAAAAGTTACACTCTTAATCTGCAAAAAATTGGAGTAAAACTAATCTCTAGCTTTTCGCTGATTGTTAAGCCCTTGGTTATGAGACACTCCGCAAAGGTAATTTCGTAGAGTAGACTACAGAACTCTCAATTTGCTGATGCTTTTTGACTAGTTTATTTATGCACCAATTACTCTAATTAAATTTTCAATTCCGGAGACTAACACATATATTCTTTACTGCTAACATAAAAGGAATAAATTTATTATACCCAACTATTTTTAGGGTATATTTAGCAATTAAAACAAAAGCTATTAGGGTCAGGTAAAATTTATTATACAGCACTTCCAGCAGATATGAGGTACGTCCTAAAAGCTGAAAGCAATGATAGGAGAGGGGCAAGGAGAAAACTATATTGCATAATAGCCGGAAGCGCTGTATCTCTGCTTAATTAAATATATAAATGGAAATTCAAATAGTTAGGTGTAAAGGCATAATCCTATTCTTTATGTCTAAATAATCAATTACCCTATATTGATTTGTTAAATCTTAACTGGCAAAATGAAATCATAACATAGTTAAGTTTTGTAAATTTAGTATTTTTTATTATGCCAAGCTAAACTCTTTTCTTAGTAATAAACAGAAAAATTATCTTGAGAAGGGCTGTAGAAAACTCGTTAATGCTAAGCTAACGGTTCGCTGACGCTGACGTGAGGGAAACCCTACCAAGACTTCTATCTCACTGTAAAAGCGTCTATGGAAAGAGAAATTGGAGCGTAAGCTTTTTCGTAAATGCACAGCCGATTATCGTCAGACATCCAAATTTGGGAGAAACCTCCGCTTTGACTTTCCACGCTCCTTCCCTACGAAGAGTGATTCTGACGAATGTACTTTTATTTAGCCAGTTTATGAATAAAGCTGAACACACTATTCTACTAGTCTCTGACGTTCCTACACAACTTTTAATTAAGCATATGCTTGAGCAGGCGTTGTTAGACCAGGTTTTTGTCTTGATAATGCACTCCAAAATCCAAGCTGTATATTATCTTGAAGAGATACTTTCTAATACTCACAACTACTGCTCTTCTCTACCTGTGGTAATATTAATAGATTTAAATTTAACTGTCCTGTCAGATTTCGAGTTACTCAAGTGGCTCAAGCAACATTCAATATTGATACATATACCAGTTGTGGTTATGAAAAACTCAGAAGATAAAGACCAAGTTTTAGAAGCAATGAATTTAGGCGCTAACTCTTACTTTTGTAAATCGCGCTCACTCAATAGTTTAGTCTATCTTGTGAAGGCTTTTTTGCCTAGCTATCAGATAATGGATGATTTTTAATTGACAGTTATTCATAGAGATTAACTTTAAGAACGCACGCGTTCTCTTGACGGTACAAAACTTTAGCGTTAAAGCAACCTTCTCAAATCAATACTCCAGACAATTTTTAGTTGACGAAATAGACAAGAAAGTTATCGAACTATTAAGGTGCTGATTAGAACAAACAAGCACCAATTCGATAGCCATGTGAAAATTTTACAAAGCGTACTGACCAAAATAGGGATTTTCACAAACCGCTTTCGACTGGTTCAACTGCTGCAACCTCATGACAATTCTTTCCCTTTGGCTAGCACTGAATGTCATTAAGAAAACGTGAAATCTCGCGCTTGGCAGGGTGTTGGGGGCAGGGCGAACGCATCTAAATATTGATGGAGATTAGGACAAGACCATGAAAGCAGGTAGTAAAGGGATTTAGGGAGTATAGAGCGAAAAAAACAGTTGTGATCGCCCAGGATGGAAGATATGGCAGCAAGGATAGACAAATGTAGTATCCTAACCTGGATTTAGGTGTGCTGTCATAGAAATAGATATTAAATAAACATGAAACTGAAGCCCAAAATTACAATAGCTGACCACTTTTTGGGAATAGAAGATCCAAGAATAGAGCGGACAAAAAGACACAAATTAATTGATATTCTGACGATAGCGATTTGTGCAGTGATATGTGGAGCAGAGGGTTGGATAGAAATAGAAATGTATGGATGTGCAAAACATGGTTGGCTAAAAACTTTTTTAGAATTGCCAAATGGGATTCCGTCTCCTGACGGAGACGCTACGCGAACACATGATACCTTTGCGAGAGTATTTGCCAGAATAAAACCAGAACAATTTCAACAGTGTTTTGTGAATTGGATGAAATCAATACAAAAGATAATAGAGAAAGATATAGTAGCAATAGATGGAAAAACATTGCGTGGTTCTTATGATAATGGCAGTGATAAAGCAGCAATACATATGGTAAATGCTTGGGCTGTACATAATAGATTAGTACTAGGACAAGTCAAAACAAATGCCAAATCAAATGAGATTACAGCTATACCAGAATTACTGAAAGTTTTAGAAATATCTGGATGTATAGTCACAATCTTATCAATAGGTTGTCAAAAAGAAATAGTTAGGCAAGATGCAGATTATGTAATTACATTAAAAGAAAACCAAGGTCATCTACATTCATATGTAGAAAGCTTATTCAAAATCGGTATACAGACAGGGTTTCAGGGATTAGATGAGGGAAGATACACAACAGAAGAGAAAGGGCATGGACGAAAAGAAATTCGTCATTATGTAATGATATCATCAGAAAAAGCACAGTTAAATTTTAATACAGACTGGGTAAAATTAAATAGTGTTGGTATGGTGGAGCATATTCGTCAGGAAAAAGGGGAAACAACAGTAGAAATTCGTTATTTTATCATTAGTCTTCCGAATAATATTGAAAAGTTTGCTAAGGCAGTTCGTGGTCATTGGGGAGTAGAGAATTCTTTGCATTGGGGAGGCAGCGCGTTGCGGGGGTTCCCCCCGTTGTAGCGACTGCCGTTATTAGATGTAGCATTAAAAGAAGATGAATGCCGCATCAGAAAAGATAATGCACTCTTATAATTTTGCAGTATTACGTCAAATAGCAGTAAATCTTTTAGGTAAAGAAAAACGGATGAAAGTTGGGATAAAGAACAAAGGATTTTTAGCAGCAATAGATAACGAATATTTAGTCAGAGTATTAGCGCAACTTTAAGTAAAATAATTACTTAAAATTTGAAACGAAAATAAAATATTTATATTAGTAGTAGTGATGGCATGAATTTTCTACTTATATTGTAATATTTAATTTTATCTAGTTACAATTTAAAGTTATTTCGAGCATTCGATAATACAACTGTTAGTTATTACAAATATAAAATGATTCAAATTTACTATTTTATTAACAAAAAGTAGTTTTTGATTAATAGTTTAAATGTAGCTTACTAAACTGTTAACAAATAAGATGCGTTTGCCCTGATTGTAAGAGTGATAAGATGTCTGGCATGAGTAGCTTGTAGTTTTTGAGTTGTCGTTGTGAGAGACAATAGCTCTACTACGAAGCGCCCTACCTTTTCATGCTCTTATTTTGGCTAAGGTATTGTTATATAACTATAGTTAGTCAAATAAAATCCCTAGATGTCTAGGGGTTCTTTGTTAGGTGTTGGGTGTTAGAGGTCAGGTATTAGTTATAAGTCACCTGATGTTCCAATAGGACTATTTACTAGCTTAGGATGCTTAGGTCTACCTGTGGTAGTAAGCACATCTAGCAATGGATCTACCTGAGTGATACTAGGGGTTATTTTCTTACCTGTACCCGATACAGCAGGGTAACTATAGTTACCGCCACCCTCAGTAAGGGTATAGGCGATCTGTTGCCCATTAGTGCCTGAGTTACGGTCAAAAACGGAGTCAGAGACTACATAAGAGCCTACAGGGTTCCACATGAAACCACTACCAGCCGCTAGGTTATCCTTAGCGGTTATGTTGTCAAAGGTGGCTGATATCTTGGCACTACCATTAATGGAAATAGCCCCACCGTTGCGTACTGCTGAGTTAGCAGAAAACGTAACTTGAATCAGGGTTACAGTGGCAGTAGATCCATTGATATAACCATCTAGCCATAAGCCACCTGCATCTCTAGCAGATATGTTACTGGCGATAGTGGTTCTTAATAGCTGAGTTGTACCTGCTAGTCGGATGCCTCCACCGTAATAAGTACCACGGCACTCATTGTCAGTGATAATACAGTCTTCAACTACTGAAGTATCAGGGTAATAGTCAAAGAAGTTAACCGCTCCACCGTTGCCAGCCAACGCAATATTGTTATGGAAGTAGCAACGGCTTAGACGACCTAAGCCACCTACTCGGTTAGCTACGGTCTCTGAGTCTTGACCAAAACCGTCTGTATAAATAGCACCGCCACCCTGTTTAGATGTGTTGCCTCCAAACTCTGAGTCTTCAACTATAAGACCACCAAGAGATCGGTAAATAGCACCGCCCACAACGCCCTTGTTGTTGAAAAAGTCGCAGTTATATACCTCTAAAGAGCCTCGGTTTCTAGTGGCGATACCACCAGCCGCGAAGCCATTATTTGCTTGAGTACCATCATTATTCTCAAATAGGTTATTACGTACAACTAACTTACTTTGAAAACCTGCGTGTATAGCCCCACTTGTGTCACCTTTGTTACCTCTAAAGGTACAGTTTAACACTGTGGTATTGCAGTAACTAGAGGTTGTTAAGCCTCCAGCCGTAAAACTACCAGTCATGTAGCCATTAATAAAGGTCAGACCTTTAATGGTGATGGTTGTACCCTGACCCAGTGCCATACACCGGAAAGCATTGTTACCACTAATAGTAAACATAGGTGCAGCACTGGCATCTACTGTAATATTCTTGGCGATGATCAGTGTGCTACCTACGGTCAATGTCTGACCAGCTAATGCAGGAGCAAACACTATTGAGTCTCCATTTATACTTGCAAAAATAGCCGCACGTAAAGAGCCTGTGCCAGTATCAGCAGTTGTAGTAACCGTTCTAGTAGTCATGAGTTATCCTTAAGATCACTGATAAAATCAGAACTTACGCATTGACAGGAATCTGACTATGTGAGTCGAATGGCACTAAGAAAAGGTGAAACGTCGCTAGGGCAGGGTGTTGGGGGTAGGGTGTAGGGTGTAGGGAAAGAGTAAGAAAAATAGAATGGGATAAGAACATTAATGAACTTCTTGCTCACTACACCCCACACCCTACACCCCACACCCAAAAGCCTTAGAAATAATAGGTTTGCCGTTATCTTAGTGCCATTCCTATGTGAGTCCAAGCCCACTCTTTGTTCAAGATGTTCCAGTATGAAGTCATGAGCCACTTGAAGAGACAAATTCCTCTGGACTTCATACCAGTTTTCAATTAACTGTTCGGTTCGCATTAATTCTAGTTGTGTGAAGCAGGGCGAACGCACGGTATTTCTGAAACCCTTGCTGAATAAGGATCTGGACGCTACCTTGAATATACTTCAGTACAAGCTGAACACCTAATCCTTCTTGCCGAAAGGCAATTTGATAGTGGTCTGGGTTGAGATCCTTGTTGTTCTCTTTGATGAAATTAAAGAAGCTGTTCAAACTAAAATCCGTATTCATTTGGTTTAATTCCTGTGTACTACTTGATTTTCCAAACACAGTTAAACTTGAATAGCTTAACTTTTATCTCCAAATACCACACTTGATAAGTACGAACAATATTTCCCGATTCCATCTGCATCAGAATATTTGCAAGTACCATGTTCTAGTGCAATTGCCTTTAATCACTATTTGGGCGTTGCTGTATCGAAATATGAATTCCTCAAATGATACTTCTTCAACCTTATTCTTTGAGTTTTTGCACCTTTGCGTAAGGCAAATTCATATTAGATTTGTTGGGAAATAACGTTAGAATAGAAATTGCTGAAACACCTGCACCATTTAGGTTGTAAGTATTTTTGAGCAAAATGACTGGGATATCTGCCATTGCTGAGTTATAGACATTGTTCGGCTGATTTCCCAACAACTCTATTCTTAATCAGCAACGCCACTATTCGAGTTAATACATCTTGCTGCTCTATTCCCTTTTTTAAGCACACTGGATTGCACATCTCAAAGAGATATTTTTTCTTGAGTGGGAAGACTCCTCAGAGCTACTTCACAGCATTCGTTTAACTTTCGCAAGTATTTTTCACCTGATCTGACCACACTTCATAAGTACAAACACTTACTTTTCAAGCAAAATATTATCTGCTTGCTCCTCCTGCTTATACCAGAATGATTGTGAGCAGTTAACTGTTAATAAAACTATAATTTCACTACCACCAATGCAGTGCACTCTGCCGTCTGATTCCCTTTTTTAGCACACGGGCAACTGAATAATCTCTATAAAAACTTTTTTGGTGGGATTATTAATCTAACACACTCTTGTGAAATTTCAAGTGCAATTCCAAAGCACTAACCCGAAATTGAATTCCCTGCCAACGTCTGGAGCAAAGGAAGCCTCTATTACAAAGTAAAGCAGGGCGTCGGCTTTTCAAATCCCCTAAAAAATCAGCTTTGAGGAGGGATATTTTGCACAAAAACAATCCCTCTTAAAGGGGAAATAAGGCATAAATAATCCCCACCAGGGGGATAATAAAATGAATAAGCATTTCTAATAATATGATTTCACATAGTGTAGTTAGATGTCGTAGCTACAGATATCACGATACTCAATTTTTTGGAGTTGCTGATTGAGAATATGAATTTACAGCAGATTTCAAGTTGATGAAGTACACAATATAGGTCTCAAAGTCAGGTATAAAGCCTATTTTATTCTGAATTCTGACTTCTGTCTCCTGAATTCTGCTGTATCTCACGCAGAGGCGCGGATTCGCAGAAAGTAAGAGTTGAAAAGAGTTGATTTTTGAATTTTATATTCAAATTCAGCAAGTCCCATTTTTTAGTGGCATTAGAAGAGCCGCGCTTTTATTAAACAGGGTGTAGTGTTTGTGAAAAAATACTCAAAATTCGGAATATACCCCCGTTAAAATGCCAAACTATAGCGCTAGCTCTAAGTAAAAAGATTTGTAATTGATTGGAGAGCTAAGGGGTAAATCTATCATGTCAGAAAATTTTGTTGCTCCGAATCAGGAAAATGATAGAACAGATATAGATATTTTCAAGGAACTAACAATTCTTGTCATCGATGATCTAGAGGATAACCTGGTTTTGATGAGCTTTATTCTTGAAAGCTATGGAATACAGGTAGTGACAGCATCCAATGCAAAAGATGGATTAGAAGCCGTTAAACAATCCCCGGTCGATATTTTAATCTCAGATATTAATATGCCGTTTAAGGACGGGTATTGGTTAATACAGGAGATCCGTTCGCTGCCGCTACCACAAAAAAGAGACATTCCAGCGATTGCTGTAACTGGTGATGTTGAATTTCAGGTACGCTCAAAAGCTCTGGCGGCTGGATTTCAGGCTTATATGGAAAAGCCTTTGGCTCCAGAGCAGTTAATTGCAGAAGTAGCAAAACTTTTAAAAAGCAGGAAAGAGAAATTGACGACCGTCTACTCCCAGTTTAAGCACTAGTTGTTGAGGTTATGTAGGAGGAGTAACCAGACCAGAACTGTACAGGGGTAGTGAGTATCAACCGTACCCAAGGATTGTGCAACCATACTGTTATAAAAGGTAAGTAAGCTAATCGCCATTCATTTTTCCAGATTGATTCGCTTGTAGTAAGGGCTTCAGCCCTGGTTTTATGCAACTTCAATGCTCATTAGCTTACAACCCTGTAATCATAGGCAGCGAACCTATGACTGAGACAGTACTAGTGATGCCTCCTATCACCACCTTTGGCATTAAATCGCGAGATTCTCTTAAGCGATGTTTTTTATCCCAGTATTAGTAAAGGGAAGGCAGTAGCCAAAAAACCTCTTGCAAGAGGTTTTTTCAGGGTAGTTTATACCTTTATACAGCGCCAAGATTTGTGTTAAACAAGCTATCGGGGGATAGACGACTATTAATCAATACAGAAGGATCTATTTTTTTAGTTTCTGCATAAACAGCACCTTTTTTAAGAATATTTGCAAGGTTATTCAGTGCACGAATAGACACGGGTATTGACGCTTGGTACATTGAAATAGTCATTGATATTTCTCCACAAAAAATCGGTTCTATCGTCTAAACTATGCTGAATCAACAGCTATATTCCAACAGATTAAGCAAAGCAGCTCAATATTTTGTATCGTATGTTACATTAGCATATCAAACCCGATAGAGCCAAAAATTCAAGCGACTTTGAGCTAACCCATCTAATATTAGAAGGGATTGGCTATAATCTGGTGTTTTTGGTTAGTTTATGCAGCAACAGACTATAGAAACTTATATTCAAGCGATCGCCATCTATGATGCTGCACTCAAGTTTGCTCCTAATGACCTCAAAACTCTTAAGCGCAAGGGTTTTGCTCTCGAAAAGCTGTCCGAGCTACAGTTATCTCAGCAGCAGTATACAGAGGCTATTGAGACTTTAAAGCAAGCGATCGCCACATATGATAGTGTCTTTTCTACATACCACAGTGATGCGATTGATATCAGTTATCACGGAACGATTATTGAAAGATTAGCCGAACTATACTTAACCAACAAGCAGTATAGAGAAGCATTCGCCACTTATCAACAAGCACTTACTACTTATGAGACTGCCATTCAACTTGCTCCCGTTGACTTTTGCAATCACGGGCTCAAAGCTGGTGCATTAGCATCTGTGGCTGATTTGCATTGCGGCTTGTCACAATACACCCAAGCAGTTCCTTACTATCAACAGGCGATCACTTGCTATAATACCTCGCTTGAAATTAAACCTCTCAAAGCTAATGAATTCGAAAAGGCTTGCGTGTTGCAAAGATGGGGTAACTGTTTTCAACAATTATCTCGAAACTCACAAGCACTTGAGTGTTACCAAACAGCACTTGAGATTTTACGCGAATTACCACCAACGGATAGGCATATTCTTTCTTTGGAAGAACAGATACAAAAACTGAGTCAACAGTCTTAATAAACTCTTTATTTATAACTGTTAAGTGACTCTGTTTTCAATCACTATATTTAGCGTATATTATTGATTATGGAAGATTTCGCATCTTGAGAATTTGAAGCAATATTATAAAATCCACTCTTGATAAACTATGCAATAGAGTTTGTCATTACTAATGAGGTATTAACTTGCAAGTAGTTAAGTTATTATATTGCATTAGTAACGCCTTCTTATTAACTTATTATTCCCAAAATGTAGCTGATAGTGTTGATTTATGCAGCTTGCGATTGGTTCAACTGCTGCAACCCTCATAATAATTCTTTCTCTCTGGCTAGCACTCACTTTGACACTAGCAACATGAGCGCGTCTTTCTGAGGAATATCTCTCGTAAATCCGCCAGCATCTCGAAGCTTTCGCACGCCTCTAAGCACTCAACGATGTAGTCGATTGAGTCGAGACGTAGCCACTCCTTTGTCGCTTCCTGGTCACAGATATAATACTGCATAGCTTCGCATTAGCTCTGACCATTATTTTAATACAGTACTCACTCACCAGGAGGATTTGAGCCGTTGCCACCTTGCCTAAAAGCTTTGGAAATCATCTGCTCCATGTGTTCAATTGCGTAATCGATTGTATGTATGAGGTCAGCCACGCTATCTCCTAACTGTTGACGTAATTCCCCGATGGCTAGATTGTTTTGAGCGATCGCCTCGCTGTTCTGTTGGGTTACTTCCCGTAACTCGGCTATGGCAGTGCTGTTTTGCTGGGTCACTTCCCGTAACTCGGCTATGGCAGTGCTGTTTTGCTGAACAGTCTGTTGCAGCACTCCTTGATTAGCAGCAACTTGCTCCAAAATTCGCTCAATTCGGTCAAGGCGATTAGTTGACTGTCCAGCGTCGCTCATGTAGGTACTTCAGGTGAACATAGGGAAAGCGTTCGGTCTAGCTAACTCATCATATCAAAGCTAGCAGAGTGATTTAAACCGGAAGACAACGTATTCCATGCATAAGGGAGCGACGGGTCAGCAGTGTCTTCATGCTCTCGATTTTATATGCGTTTAATCATTTATGCTGTGTACGCTGCTCCCTCAAAACACAGTTGCAATGGATCTCGACCGATATAGCTTGAACATTGCTGCTGAAAAATATCGCGGCTTACGTGGGGCAACAAAGCAGTGTAATTCTACAGCAGTTGCTCCTTTTCCTTGTGTGATGGCACTTTCAAAGTTTTTGGTTTTTTTGCGTAAAACTTTTCAACAACCTAGATAACTCTAGATAACTCTATATAAGACATTACCTTTGTGTTGTAGCCCTTGAGGGGATACGAAATACCCTGAAATAGATATAGGGCAACGAGTGTAGCAATTTGTGGTAAAACAAAAAGAGCATTCATTCGCAATAAGCTCTATTTAATGATAATATTACCAGAATTCTACGAGACACACCTCAAGCGAGAGCTTGGACGTACTGAATACTTATTACTAAAACTCCTTATCTGTTTATTACAATCTATTAAAACTGTTAGCCTTGAGGCGCTAGCGACTGCTTTACCAATACCAATACTATTTGAAAGTAGAAGGAAAAAACTTCAGCGATTTTTATCTTTAAATTACATCAATGTTGAAGAAATTTGGTTTCCAATTATCAAAAGCTGGCTAGAAATAAATTTTCCTTTAAATGAAGTTATTTATGTAGTTATAGATCGGACTAATTGGGGATGCATTAATCTATTAATGATTAGCGTGGTTTGGGACAAAAGGTCTATCCCAATATATTTTGAGCTATTAGACAAGTTAGGCTCAAGTAATTTTGATGAACAAGAAGCAGTATTTAAAAAAGCATTACCGATTTTCAAGGATTATAAAATTGTAGTGTTAGGAGACCGAGAATTTTGTTCAATAAAGTTGGCTAACTGGCTCACAGAGCAGAAAGTATATTTCTGCTTACGCTTAAAAAAGGACGCATTTATAGAAATAGAACCAGAAATTTGGCTGCAATTAAGAGATTTGGGTTTAGCACCTGGTCTTTCCTTCTTTTACCAAGGTATTAAATATACGAAATCTCAAGGGTTTGTTAGCTTTAATCTCGCTACTAAATGGAAACGGAAACGTTTTGGAGTTGCGCCGGAAGAGGGCTGGTTTATTCTGACTAATTTAGATGATTTAGATTCGGCTATTAAGGCTTATAAACAACGTTTTGATATTGAGGAAATGTTTAGAGATTTTAAAAGCGGTGGTTATAATTTAGAAGATACTAATGTATCAGGTCAAAGGCTAATTTCCCTAATATTATTAATCTCACTTGCATACACGGCTGCAACTATATCTGGTCAAAAAATTAAACGCATGGGTGTTCAAAAATATGTAGGCAGAATTAAAGAATCTGGGCGGACAGTTCGCCGTCATAGCAGTTTTTATATTGGATTATATGGGTCTAACTGGGTCGATTTCATGGAAAATTCTTATGAATTGGTGGCTGAGTTAATGACACTAGCTCCTAATAAGCGTAAGTATTATCAACAAGGAGAAAGGGCTATGAGGCTTATTTTATCTGCATTCTAGCCCTTTTTGTCCCCCCTCAAGGTTGTAGCCTTAAATAAGCTTAATTTTAGACCTAAGTAAATACCAGGGAGAAGGAAAGTGGTAAAAGCTCAACAAGAACAATTGTTAAAAAATCAAGGTAATTTTAAGCCACCCAAAGTAGGCTCTCCTGATAATCGACAAGGAGGGGCAACCCGTCAAGTAAAAGCACCTGATATCAAATTGGAATAATAACTGCCTTGTTTTGTGTCTTTCCGGAAAGTCCAAAATTCTAGCTGTATCTGATTACATACCGAATCTACTATATGTAAAGTCAGGGACGACAGCCTAAAAGTCCCTTATATAAATTCCACTGCTTAAAACTGCTCCGGTTCTACTCCTGGGCAGTTTTTTATTACACAGGTGGTCTCAAGAGAGCCTGCACCCATTGTCAGCAATTGAGATTCTTGTGCAGTGCGTTGTTTACCCGCAGGAGCCGGAATATTGCGCGGAGAGTCCGTAAAAGCAGATATTTTAGGTGTAGCAAGCATAAACCCTCATCAGCAGTAAAACTCCTAACACAGGCATTTAAGCAATGGCAAAGATTACGCAAGCAGAAGTTAGTAAGCAGTTTGCGATCGCAAACTCTAAAATCTGGGGGCGTGTGCTAATTACTATATCTATTGTGGCTACTCTTATTCCTGTTGTCTCGGGGACGTATTTGTATGGCACAGGATTTGGGACAGATTCAAATAAATCAGTAAGCATAGAAGAAGTAATAAACCCTAAAGATGGGAAGATTATTAAGGTTAGGAAAGAAACTGAGCAGTTCCAATCAGGTAAGACTCTTTGGGATTGGTTGAGCTTAGCTGGTACATTAGCTATTCCAATTTTAGTAGCTATTTTAGGATATCAATTTCAGCGTAGAGAGCAAAAACGCACTGAGCAGCAAAGTAACCTTGAAAGAGAAATAGCAGAGATTAATTCGCGTGAAGAAGGTATAGAAGCTTATATTGACCGAATGTCAGATATATTGCTTGACAAGCAATTATCACAAAAAATTAAAACTTTAGATTTTAGTGATGTAAAAAAAACAAGAGAAAAGATAGAACAAGATTCAGAATTAGATACAGCAATTAATGTTGCTCGCGTCAGGAGTTCGTCAATATTACGGAGGTTGAGCAGTGATCAAGAGCGTCAAGCAAGGATTTTATATTTTTTACGTGATACTGAACTTTTGAAATTTATTTTTATAGAAGCAAAGCTTGAAAAGATTAACCTTAAAGAATCAGTACTAAACGATAGTAACCTCTCTGGCGCTAACCTCAGAGGCGCTAACCTCTCTGGCGCTAACCTCAGAGGCGCTAACCTCGACGGCGTTGACTTCAAAGCTACTGACCTCAGAGGCGCTGACTTCAAAGCTGCTGAACTCCAAGGTGCTGAACTCCAAGGTGCTGACCTTAGAGGCGCTGACCTCCAAGGCGCTTACCTGTGTAACGCTAGCCTTAATGGCGCTGACCTCCAAGGCGCTTACCTGTGTAACGCTAGCCTTAATGGCGCTAACTTCCGAGGCGCTAACCTCTCTGGTGCTAACCTTAATAGCGCTGACCTCAGAGACGCTGACTTCCGAGGCGCTTACCTCACTGAAATTATTTGGAATGAGTTTACAAGATGGGAAGATGTACAAGGATTAGAAGCAGCTATAAATGTGCCTCAAGCTTTACTAAAACAAAAGAAGACTGCATAGCATTAATTTATACTCTAATTTCTCAGCAAACCTTACTCTCCCGACCCATCCCACCGAACACCGCCACATACCCCCCACTGAACACCCTCTGCACCCGTCCCCCACAACGCACCTCCAGAAAACTCACTAGCGCCCAGTAGTCCTGCTGGAGAGAAAGCTGTGGGCTTACTTTGCGTTCCGATTGCGATCTGTGCGAGCGCCTTTAGTACTGCTATTAGGCGATCGCTTGCATAAAGTAGAGATGCACCGCCGCTCTGTTTTGACTCTATCAACACTGTAGGGCTGGCTGCTGTCGAAGCTAATATAGTTTCGCTCCCTCTAGACAACACAATCCCACGCTTTGCAGATATAGGCTGAGTCCATCGCAATGCCTGAAATATTACCCTTGAGGGTACTACTGGGGGTTACCCATGACTGCAAGTATTTGAATATTCATGTCAAGGCATAAACACTTAAAATATGGGAGTAAAGATAAGTGTAGTGTTATTTAATAAAGTCTTGAAGAAGAATTCAGAATTCAGGAGTCAGAACAAGAAAGTGTGAGATTCAAATCCGCCACTAATTGTTCGATGATTACGTCTCCCTTTCGGAGAAGACCACTAAATCTCCAATAAGCGTGGGGGTTTTAAACCCTTGCAATTTATCTGCCAGTCGCACTCAGGTAAATTCTGACTCCTGACTCCTGACTCCTGACTCCTGAATTCTGTTTTAATAAAGTCTAATATTATTCTTTTTCTAAAAAATATTAAAAACCATTACATTACTTATTTATGACCATAGATTTACTAGAGTTTTTCCAGCGAACAGACCCCAGCCGGACTTTACAGGTCAATCAAGGCTTAGATAAGAAGTACTACATTGATTTCTCTCCAGTCAGGGGTGGCGATATTATTGGCAAGCTGAAGCAGAAAATTACGTTTTTCAAAGCGAACGAACCCACCTGCACCCTGTTCACTGGTCATATCGGCTGCGGGAAATCGACAGAACTAGTCAGGCTACAGGTGGAACTAGAAGCGCTGGACTTCCATGTGGTTTATTTCGAGTCTAGCGAAGATTTGGAAATGACGGACGTAGATATAGCAGATGTGCTACTCGCGATCGCTCACCGTGTAAGCCAAAGCCTGGAGAAAATCACGCTCTCGGAACCGAACAAATTCCACGAACTGCTGCAAGGGGCATTGAGGGCGCTAGACTCCGAGGTAACGGGGTTGAAGCTAAAAACACCAGTTGGCGACGTTGGCTTATCTACAGAAAAGGAGAAATTCTCTCTTGCGTTGGGAATCGGTGAAATCACAGCGAAGACGAAAAGTAACCCGATACTGCGAGAGAAACTTAACCAGTACCTGGGGCCACAGAAGACCAGACTCCTCGAAGCGATTAACCGAGAGCTGCTAGAGCCTGCGATCGCCAAACTCAAGCAGCAGGGGAAAAGGGGACTGGTAGTGATAGTAGATAACCTCGACCGTATAGACAACCGGATTAAGCCGTGGGGTCGTCCGCAGCAGGAGTACTTGTTTGTGGATCAGGGGGAGTTCTTGACAAAGCTGAATTGCCACTTAGTTTTCACAATGCCCTTGGCGCTGAAGTTCTCGAACGATTACGGAACGCTGACCCAAAGATTCCCAGAAGACCCGAAAGTACTGCCGATGGTTCCAGTGCAATGGCCAGACGGGAGCATACATGAGCAGGGGATGGGGCTGATGCAGCAGATGGTACTGGCTAGGGCATTCCCTGATTTGCAACCAGATGAACGGTTAAACTACATCAGTGAAGTCTTCGATAATACAGAAACGCTAGAACACCTGTGCAGAGCGAGTGGTGGTCATGTGCGAGATTTGCTCAGATTGCTGAATACCTGGATTCAGGAAGAAATGATACTTCCACTTTCCCGTAATACCCTAGAGCAAGTGATTCGCTCTCGACGCAATGAGATGACGATGCCGATTTCGGATTCGGAGTGGGAGTTACTACGTTATGTTAAGCAAAAGAAGAAAGTCAGCGATGACCAAGGATACCAAAAGCTAATCCGTAGTAGATTTGTGTTTGAATATCGAGATGGGGGTGAATCTTGGTTTGATGTCAATCCGATTTTGGCAGAAGCAGCGGAGTTAGGTAGTTGAGGGAGCAGTTCACCATTTACTAGGAAGGGGGAAGGGGGAAAGGGTAAAGAGTAAAGGAAGTAACTATTAGAGCTTTTCCCCGCAAGGCATAGAGCAAGTATTTTTAAATATGGAGAACGTTAAAGAAGATAATGCCGCCATGTACAGAGAATTAGCGTATAACTACTTGAAATACCTGTTTCCTAATTAATTAGTTCTCTTTCCCCTTTCACCTTTCCCCCTTTCCCTTCTTCAATTCTATGAGTACACAGCGCCAATCAGATGAACCCATAGACAACGAGCGTTCGCTACAGCAGTTAGCTTGGACGCTTCAGGCTTCTGTGGGTCAATTTAAGCTGATTTGGGCGCGGTGCAACTACAGTGATTTACGGACTCGCTTAATCGAAAGGTTAAGTGAAATCTGTAAAATCAAGATTCAGGTATTGCAACTCAAGGAATCGGAAAGAACGCTCTACACTGCAATCCGTTCAGAATTACAGCCAGATACCCAAGCTCTAATGATTGTGGGCTGGGAATCATTGCATGATTTACCGCAGATGTTGACAAGTGCTAATCAGGTACGCGAAGAATTTCGCAAAAACTTGTCTATTCCTGTAGTCGTGTGGATTAGTGAAGAGATTCACCACACCATCATGGAGATTGCCCCTGATTTGGAGAGTTGGGGAACTAGCAGAAGTTTTGCGATCGCGCAGAATGATTTAAGCGAGTTTATTAAACAACTGGCTGATAAATATTTCAGTGGTAATTTAAGTATAAAGGATTACTCTGTACTAGAGTTAGAATTAGAGGCAGCACAGAGAGAATTGCGGTCTAATGACCAGGAAACAGAAGCTAATTTAGCCTCTGCGCTAGGTTTTGTAAAACAGACTAACAATAAAATAGACGAAGCTTTAGAGCATTACCAAAAAGCCTTATTGCTATGGCAACAACTGAATAATACCCAAAGGCAGGGAAAGATTCTCGGTGAGATAGCTTACTGTTATTATCTCAAAGCTTTTAAAATTAAAGATATTGCTCATCCAGATTGGCAAGCTACTCGGCAGTATACGCAAGAATACATTACATTTCTCAACGAAGCTAATAGTCAAGAATTAACTGCAAATTCTATTGCTAAGTTTGGTAATATTTTACGTGATTTGAAGGAGTGGGAGCAACTTAAATATTTAGCACAACAAGCTTTAGAAGTACACGAAGCTAACAATCAGGCGATAGAATTAGCGAAAGATTACGGGTTTTTAGCACAGGTTGCGCTGGCTCAGTCGCACTGGAGTGAAGCGAAACAATTGGCGCAAAAAGCTTCAAATATCTTACCAGTAATTTCTGGCGCAGAAGTAACAGAGAGTTCAGAGGTAGTGGCTGGACTTGCAGAAAAACCAACTATTCCATACGATTTAAGCCTGTATTACTTTATTTTGGCACAGGCTGAATATGAATTAGGCGGACCCCAGCAGGCAATTCAAAACCTAGAAGTTGCAACAGATGTTAGTAGCCCTATAAAAGATTTGCAGTTGCACCTGGATATTCTTAGTTACTTGCAAGGGCTGTACTTTCAGAAAAAAGAATATCTCAAAGCATACAATACAAAACAGCAACAGAGGTCTATTGAACAGCAGTTTGGTTTACGAGCGTTCATTGGTGCAGGGAGATTACAGTCAACAAAGCTTGCCCAAGTTGCAATTACTAAAACTAAAGTTCAAGAAAGCATTGCTCCTGAAATCGCTGCATCAGGTCGGTTATTGGATGTAGAGCGATTAGTTGAACGTCTGGGACGGCATGATCACAAACTCATAGTTATTCATGGACAATCAGGGGTTGGTAAAAGTTCATTAGTAAATGCTGGGTTAGTTCCAGCTTTAAAGAATAAAAGCGTAGGTATTCAAGACTATCTACCTGTAGCAATGCGAGTTTACACCAATTGGGTAGAAGAGCTAGGAAAGCTAATGTGGGAGGCATTAGAACACAAAGGTAGAGCCAAGAATGAAGAATCTTTAGAAATTGAAATTGTTAGTTCAGAATTTCAAAGTTCCGCTTTAATTGCCCAACTGCGCGAAAATGAACAGCACAATCTCAGAACAGTGCTGATTTTTGACCAGTTTGAGGAATTTTTCTTTGCTTACACTCAAGAAACGCACAGGCAACAGTTCTTTGAGTTTTTGGGAGAATGCCTCAATATTCTTTCAGTAAAAGTAATTCTGTCATTGCGGGTTGATTATCTGCCTTACCTACTGGACTGCAATGAGTTATCTAGTATGACAATTATTAGCAAGGATATTCTCAGCAGCAATGTTCTTTACAAGTTAGGTAATTTTTCACCAGATGATACCAAGTTAATCATTGAGCGGTTAACAGAAACTACTAACTTTCAGCTAGAACCTGCTTTGATTGAGCAACTGGTGCAGGATTTAGCCTCTGAATTAGGTAGGGTGCGTCCTATTGAATTACAGATAGTGGGAGCGCAACTACAAACAGAGAACATAGCAACTTTGGCAGAATATCAGCAGCTTGGCACGAAAGAAGAACTAGTTAAACGCTATTTGGCTGAGGTGGTTAATGATTGTGGTGTAGAGAACCAGCAGATAGCCGAGTTTTTATTGTACTTGCTGACAGATTCTAAAGGGACTCGTCCACTGAAGACGCGTGTTGAAATAGAACGGGAACTGCAAGCATTAGCCGCAGAGATAGCCACGGATAGTAATAATTTAGATTTGGTATTGGAAATTTTTGTGAAATCTGGCTTAGTAGTTTTGTTACCAGAGAATCCGGCTGACCGTTATCAGCTAGTGCATGATTACATAGCTTTGTTTATTCATCAGCAACAAGAGCCGAAATTAAACGAGTTAATAGAGGAACTAGAAAAGGAAAGAAAACAACGTTTATTAGAACAAGAACAACGCCTGTTAACACAACAGCAGCTCAAACAATCTGAGGAAACTCAACAAATTTTAGGAAAAGCAAATAAAACAGCTAATCAGCGAATTTATATTGGATCTATCGTGTTAGCCACAACTTTTGTGACAGCAGTTGGAATAGGATTTTGGTCATCTACTAAAGTTATAAATGCTAGCGAAAGTTCAAGATTAGAGCGAGAAGGTAATAACACCTTAAAACAATTTGAATCAGATCAACTTGAAGCATTATTGCAGACAATGCGCGCTGCTCAAGATTTAAAAGCTTTAGTAAAAGATAGTAAAACTCTAGCAAATTATCCAACTACTAGCCCAGTATTAGCACTTACACATATACTAGGCAATATCTCTGAGCAGAATCAAATAAGTTATGTTGGAAAAAAGATTGCTTCAGAAAAGCTAACTTCTGATGGACAATGGGCAACTGGGCGAAAAGGTAATGTAGCTTATTTGTTTAAGCTTGATGGAGAAAAAATTATAGAGTTTAAAGACCCTAGAGGAGATATCGATGATGTTCAAAAAAGCCCTGATGGACAGCGTGTGCTAACACAAACCGTTACATCAAACAGTATTACTGCTACGTTGTGGAATATCGACAGGCAAAAGTTAGTCCAATTCAATCTCAACAGCACTGAAGATCAACCTAGTTTTAGTCCTAGTGGAAAATATTTAATACAAATAGAAAGAAGAAAGGATAATATTGTAAGAATATTTAATTCAGATGGACAAAAGCTAGCTCAATTTAAGATATCTAATGAAGATGCAGACTCTTTACCAGAGGTAGAATTTAGCCCTAATGAAAATCTCTTGATAGTAACAACAAAAAACTCTTCATCAATACCTAAAAAAATAGAAAAAACCGCTATGAGGTTATACAACCTCAATGGTAAAAAACTGGTTGAATTTAAGCTTCCGTTAGGAAGGCGTATTACTACTGCAAGTTTCAGTCATGATAGTCAAAAGCTATTAGTAGCAGGGGATGATGGAATCGTTAGACTGTGGAACCTTAATAGTCAAAAATTAATAGAATTTATCACTTCACGAAGTGCTGTTTATTATTCGAGAACTATTGATAATGGTACTGTGATAAAGATTGAAGGTAGTCTTTCTCATGCTCAATTTAGTCCAGATGGAGAGCGGTTAGTAACAGTAGAGAATGACGGTAGTATTAAGTTATGGGACTTAAGTGGACAAAAGTTAGCTGAATTTGTCTATGGATTTAACAGGATTATAAAAGTACGCTTTGTTCAAAATGGAAAAAACTTAGTAACAGTGGATAACGAAGGAAAAATCAATTTATGGAATATTGATGGAAAATTTATAAGGAGTTTCCAAGGTGCTACACCGTATTTGAATCAAGTATTATTTAGCCCTAATGAAAAACGTATAGCAATAGTGGACAAGGAAGGAACTATTAGGGTATGGAGTCTTGATGGACAAAAACTATTTGAATTAAAAGGAGATCAACAAGACCTAATTAGGGAATTTAATTTGACTAATAAACAATTAATTTTACTTAAAAATAGTAGTGAAGATGATACGGAAATTAGATTTTTTAATATTGAGCAACAAACTAAAAAGGAAATTAAAGGAAGGGTTGTAGTACGATTTAGCCCTAATAGTCAACAGGTAGTTACTGGTAAGGATAATAATACTCACGATTCTGGTAGATTATGGAGCATTCAAGGAAAACCGTTAGCTAAACTTGGTGAAAATCAGAATCAAATTTGGGCAGTAGCTTTTAGTCAAGATGGTACGCAGATAGTTACAGCTGGAGATAGTGGTATTAGGCTATGGGATAGTAAGGGCAGATTATTAAGAAAATTTGAGAATTATCCAACTTGGGTTCGAGATATACAATTTAGTCCTAACGGGCAATATTTAGCTTCTAGAGGAGACAATCTGGATCATGACCAAATTTCTCAGGTAATTTTATTTAGCTTAAATAATCCAGAGCAAAAAATATTTATTGATAAAAATAAACACTCAAGCACAGATATGCACTTTAGTCCAAATGGACAGTATTTTGTAACAGTAGGGCAAGATGATATTGTCAAGTTATTCAACCTGAATGGGCAAAAAATAACTGAATTCAAAGCAGATCAGAATGGAATTAATAAAGTAAAATTTGGAATTAACAGTAAAGTTTTAGCAACAGCAGGAAATGATGGTACTGCTAAACTATGGGATATCACTGGCAAGTTACTAGTATCCTTTAACGGGCATCAAGGAAAAGTTAATGAGGTACAATTCAGCCCAGATGGACAGTCTTTGGCAACAGCAGGAAATGACGGTAATGCTAAACTATGGAATTTGACTGGAAAAATATTGGCAGAATTCAAGGGATACAATCCAATTAATAGGCTACGATTTAGCCCAGATAAACAACGTTTAGTTACTCAAGACTTTTATGCTACTAAACTTTGGACTCTTAATGGACAATTGTTAGCAGAATATCAAGACCATTCAGAAGAATTGTCTGATGTAGAGTTTAGCCCGGACGGTAACTACTTAGCAACAGCAAGCCATGATGATAAAATTTTACTACACCCAGTTGAAGGATTAGATGAATTACTTATACAAGGTTGTAGTTTCTTAAATGATTACTTGGTTACTCATCCGAAAGAACTGGTAAAACTGGAAGTATGCCAAGATAAATCTAGAAAGATAGCAGCAGCCTCCTTTTTGGATAAAGAAGGTGAGGAACAAGCAAGACAGGGTAATATTAAGGATGCCGTTGAAAGCTTCCGCCAAGCATTACAGTGGAAGCCAAGTTTAACTTTCAATCCCGATGCAAAAGCTCAACAATTAGTCAAGGCTTCAGCTTTAGTTAAGGAGGGAAAGGAGTCAGGTGAACAAGGAAATGTTGAAGCTGCACTTGCTGCCTTCCAGGAGGCTTTGAAGTTAGACCCTAGTTTAGACTTTAAGCCAAAAACAAAAGTCGCTTTTCTACTGGTGACAAGAGGAGAAAAATTGTTAGAAGGGAAACAGTTTACGCAGGGAGAGGAGTTAGGAGAACGAGGAAATGTTGAAGTTGCACTTGCTGCGTTCCAGAAGGCTTTGGAGCTAGACCAAACTTTGAACTTTAAGCCAAAAACAAAAGCTGCTTCTCTACTGGTGACAAGAGGAGAAGAATTGTTAAAAGGGAAGCAGTTTAAGCAAGCAGCAGCCGCTTATCGAGAAGCCCAAAAGCTTAATCCAAAAGTCGAAATTTCTGCAAATTCTTGGAACTTACTTTGTTGGTATGGTAGCTTAAAAAAGCAAGCCAACATTGTGTTGCCTGCCTGTGAGAGAGCAGTAGCTCTTGCCCCTAATGATCGCAATATCCAAGACAGCCGAGGGTTAGCCAGAGCGTTGACAGGTGATACCAAGGGAGCAATTGCAGACTTTGAGGCGTACATTGCTGAAGCTGATGCAGATAGCAAAGCACGAAGACAACGGTGGGTGAAAGAGTTACGCGCTGGCAAGAATCCGTTTACAGATGCAGAACTCAAGAAACTGCGTGGCGAGTAGATGATTTTTAGAACTACACTGTAGAGTTTGATGCAGTTGTCTCATCACCCACGAACACCGCCACACACTCCCCACTGAATACATAAAGCACTCGCCTACCACAGCATACTACCAGAAAGCCCCCTAGCTCCCAGTAGTCCTTGACAATCCCAGGTTGCCACTGACGGGAGACGAGGTTGTAAACCTGTACTGAAGTTCCAATCCCGACATCTGCAATAACCTCCACATTCTTCCAGCCAGGAGGCAGTTCATCATAACTCTTGACACCACCAAGCAGTTCAGGAATAGTCAGATGTTCGGTAGTAGATTTGACTAGTGTAAGGGTACTCTCATTGTGAGTACCCAAAGATTCATTTGTAGGTTGTTCCCTTAGAATGACGATGGCTTGGGCTGCTGCACCGTTGTTGATGTTTAAATGCGATATGTTTGACTTGGGATCAAACTTGTAATATTCTTTACTTTGTGTTTTGTGAGGAGCCTGGGTATCGGTTAATCCGCTACCCTTATCTAACTCGGTGGCAATTTCAAGGGTAAGAACTGTATTCGTATCCTTTGGATAATTTACAACTTTACCAACTTCCCCGCCCCACAGTTCCGGCAGCGATCGCCCGATCACCTCCCGCCCAACGATATACCTGTGGCAGAAATCCCCGCTCTTCTCGAAACACAACAAGGTAATATCTGCACTCGTCTGCTGCTGCCTCCGCACCCAAAAGTCAATCAGCTGCTGCTGCTCCTGAAGAACCTCTCGAAACCGACGCTCGCATTCAAGTTCCGCTTCAGCATCCTGGGCTGATGACTTCCACCACTTGAGCAGTTCTGGAGTTGGCGCGAACAGTGGGAGGTGCTTGACGAGCCAGTTTTTGGTGAGGATACAGGGCAGCAATTCTCATTATGAGAATTGCTTAGTAAATCAGTTCTTTAGAAGTTAACTGACAATTGTCAATTATAAGTGAATGTCACTAAGAAAAAGTGAAACCCTTGCCAGTGTGGGGTGTAGGGGGAAATCATAACGCGGATTGACAAGTTTTACTCTTGATTTCAAATCTTATTCTTTCCCTTATACTCCTACACCCCTATGCCCGAAAGCTAAGCACATTAACGATTTGCCGTTATCAAGCGTGCCATTCAATTATAAGTGACCGAAGCTCCTTCGGGGCGGGTGTGGGGGAAGACAAGCAAGCCCCGAAGAATGGATACAAGCCTCCCCTTTTAAGGGAAAGAAAGAAAAAATGTGTTTTGAGGTGCGTAGCACAAAAAACACGGCATCTTTGTTTGAAACTCCTCCCTTAAAGGAGGAGTCCCCACACCCTACCCCCTGTTCATAAAGTTAGCTTTTACTTTCAACGGACAAAGTTTCTAACTTTACAATTAGATCATCAAAGTCTTGATCTCCTCCACCGTAAGTATCTTCAAAACCGTATTCATTTGGCGAGATCACTTTGACATGAGACTTGCCATCGGGGTTGGCAGCACTATTAAGAAAGTAAGCCAGAGGAGGATTAGAACCTTGATTTTGAGGGTTTTTCTCTAAAAATAGTGCTGGAGTACCGTTAGCAATCAAGAAGACACTATATTTTGACCCACCCGGTAAATCGTATTGAAAGGTTTGTCCTTTTTTATATGAACCTTGATCAGCATCTACTAAGGCAATACGGTTTTTTACAACTGTAGCAGCGTAATTAGGATCTCCGGGTTTGGCTCCAGCAATGCTGCCATCATCATTAATAGCGAAGATACCAAAGCTGTTGTTATAACCAATATTGAGCGGAACATTAACTGTGATTTGAACCCTGTAGGTTTTTCCAGCTTCAGTGTTTATCGTTCCATTATCTGAGATGGGTGGTAAAGAAGGTGTTGCAGTAGTTTCAGGCGATACAGCCTCAAATTTCCATTTGAAGTGATCGACTTTCTCATTAGGCGATTGTATAACCTTGGTTCCATTAGCTTTGAGACCACCATCCACAGCTAAAGCTTGACCAGTATGTTTAACTATGAGATAGAAATAACTATCACCCGCATCTTCTAACCGCCACTTGAAGTGATCGACTTTATCGTTAGGCCATTGTATGACACCAGTTCCATTAGCTTTAAGCCCACCATATACAGCTAAAGCTTGACCACTGTGTTTAGCGACAAGATAGAAATAGTTATCACCTGCATCTAGTAACTGCCATTTGAAGTGATCAACTTTTTCGTTAGGCCATTGTATGGTATTGGTTCCCTGAGTTTTACTAGCACCATCTACAGCTAAAGCTTGACCACTGTGTTTAGCAATAAGATAGTATTCTTTTCCTGCGATAGGTAGTGTTGAGGACATAGCTTAAACTTTCTCAATTACAGAAATGTGGATATAAATGTAGCTTTTCCCTTACCGGAAATGTGCAGAGATATCAGCACAATATTTTGCTACAAGACACTTATCTAAGACGTAACATTGCTACGGCAAATGGTTTTAGAGAAAAAAGAATAGCTAGGAGATTGCTGTGAGCAGCGTATATAGTCGCTGACTTGAAGCGTCTAGCTTGACTTTAGTCAGGATTAAAAACCGTTTGAAATGTTTAGGAGCAGGATTTACAGTCTTTAATTTCTCAGAATCTGAATGAGGATGCAAGGACAGTTAAGACAGTTAAGGTAACATTTAAGAAACCTTCATTTAACAGCATAGTTGCTTTATGGTAATTTTATAATGTGTTGATTACTACATTTGATAGCAGAGATAGGTTAAGTAAATTTATTTAAGTAAAACAAGGTGAAAAACCAAATTGTGTAAATATAAATATGCATAACCCATTTACTACGGTAACAGTGACATGGGCAGCGGTTTAACCCTGTTATGTCAAACTGGGAAAAGCCAATCTCTGAAAGGCTTTCAGAGATTGGCTTTTCAGCTTTTGGCTAGAAAATTTAATTTGTATTAGAAAAGAAAGGCTCAAAGTTTGATTAGATAAAGGTTCCAATGTTTAGCTGCTATTATTGTTTTCCGAAAGTGACAGAACAGGGTTAAGGGTATTTCTAACTCCAAAACAAGATAAAACTCTTTTTGACCTGAGAACGGCAGATGTACCGCAGAAAGTGAAAGACCGATCTTTTCAGCTTCGGCATCTTTGGTAGAGCCTTTCTACCATTTCAGGAATTTTGGAGTTGGCGCGAATAGGGGAAGGTGCTTGCCTCTCCAGTTTTTGAGAGGATACAGAGAAATTGAGATCCCTTCGCCTCGGATTTCGCCACGATAGAATGAGGTGAACACTGTCATAATCGCACCCGCTCCAAGTCATAGTCACTCACCCGTGCGATGGGCGAAGCCCCGCCAAGGGCGATCGCATCTGCTGACGTGAAAACCTCGTCGCCTTTTTCCGAGATGCCAGGGGACATCCATTCAATCGTGTAGAACCAAGAATCGTTGATCAGATGTATGCCCTGGACAATGCGAATTGTTGGCCCATCACCATGAAATCGAAACTCGACCAACTCACCCAGGCGAAACACAGGCTTTTCTCTAGTAATCGGTTGCAAGTTACCTGTACCAATGAGTTCGCTACCCCAAACAGTAATATTGTCATTACCCGTGAAGATTTCGTATTTCCAAGCGTGTTGTGACCACTCGACACCGCAGCAGTAACCGAATGCTTTGACTCTCTTGACGTACACCCGCTCAAGCAAACTTATCAGTAACGGCGGGATTCGTTGACCCCAGGGTGGTGAAATGTACCAGCACTGTTCTAAGTCGTGGACAAGGTTAGTCATGCGATCGCTCCTAATAATTTGCTCTGTACAGATATAAATAATTGAGTTGCAAAACTGGGAGGCACAGAATATCCAATAATTGACCCGGCCGTTGCTGCCTCTTGGGGGAACTCGTACCAACTGGGAAACCCTTGCAAGATTGCAGCCCCTTCAATAGACAAGGATTTGACTGTACCATCCGGCAACCAGATATCAGCGAACTTACTACGGTTACAGCCTTTGTGGTCGGTGAAATGTGATCGTAAGATCATCAGTGAGAGGTTAGAGTGATTGCACTTTTGTCAAGAGGGTGCGGGAAAAGGCGATAAATCCAGCTTGGAGACTGGTTTTCGCAGGGCTTTAACTACTCCTAAATCTTGATTTTCTTTGGCAGCGAAGTACTTAATTGGGTCATCCGCCTTACCTTTATCATAGGCGACACTAAAATGATATAAACCACGAAAAATCATCTCTAAAGAAATGCGGTCAAATGGCAAAGATAATTCGTCTGCAACCGCATCTCCCAAGTCAACCAATACTGCATAAAAGAGCCAAGTTGCCCACACTTGTAACTTCACACCATTAATAGAACCAGTCCATAAATATGACAGTCCCAATAAACGCTTGACCACGTAAAAAGCTTCTTCAACTCTCCATCTTCGGCGATATAAATCTGCGACAACGTAAGGAGGTAAGATTTGTGGGTCGAGGACAGAAGTAATATAAGAATAGCTAGTTTTACCAACCTTAATTTCTATTAAACGTAAAGTAAGCACTGGTGCACCACGACGAACAGTTCCAAGTTGAATCAATCGGTCTTTAACTGAATGGTCATAGCTGAAAATTTTTAAGTACTTAATAGATGCTTTGGCTTTTAAACGAGTAATAAAATGAACTTCTTGGTTAATGAGTTGTTGTAAAAAGTGGAAATGATAAAAACCTCTATCAAGTAAGATCAGAGTTTTAGCAGGTAGTAGTTTCAGCAATGGAGCTTCAAAGTTAGTTTCTGATGCAGCAGGATTAGTGTGAAACCAAACTTCAATAGGTAAGCGATTGACTAAATCAATAACTGTACAAATCTTTCCTGCTAATTGACCTGTTTTCAAGTCTTCTAGGCTTTTTAGCTTTCGGAATAAGGCTTCTAATGTAGACCCGTCAGCTATCCAAATTCGTTCAAAATTAAGAAGTGCAAATTTAACACTATCAGGAAGTGGTCGCTTCAGCCGTCGTTGCCAATTAAGTTGTAACTGAGGTAGTAAATCTTTAAATACTCGCTCAAATAATTCAGATGGGAATACTAAAAATCTTTCAGAAAGAGATTGTTGAGCAATTATTCTAGAACGACACCACAATAAATCTTCTCTTGCTAAAAGCCTTGTTAATTCTTGAACTCCAGGAACTTGTCGCCACAATAAAGTTAATACTGCTGCTACCATGAAGGATAGGTTGATAATTCTATCTCGTAAACCTAACTGCTTATAGTATTTTTGTTGAGCAAAGATAGCTGGAGTTAGTAACTCTTCTAAATGCGACGCAATCGCTTCATTATCTATGGTAGGAGTATTATGCTTTTGCGCGTGGTCGGAGTTTCGTTTTGCAGCTTTGGGCATAGTAGTCAACAAGCACTTTTCATTACCGCATTTGATTACTGAATTTACAATAATAATGAAACTCACTTTTGAAAAATTTATTCTCTCGTTACAATACTTTTTTGCCTCACATTTTAGCCGTTAAAAACTTATAGATAATGATAATCAAATAGAGAGGAAGGAGGCGAGTGTCGCTCGCCTCCTTCCCCTCCCCCACGCACGATTATCATTTTCATTAAAGTTTTTTTGAGTATTTTAACTGATTGACAAAATTTACTTTATTCTAACCTCTCACCGATGTCGTAAGATAGTGTTACAGGGCAAGTGTGCAGGTTTATACTTTGACTCTGTACGTCCCCCAACTCTCTGTATTAGCAATGGCGTTGGTTCGTTAGCCATCAGAAATTGTTCTACCGCTTGCCGTTGTTTGGGGAGTAGTTGGGAATCGGTCATGGTGGGGATGAGGTGAGCGATCACCTCATACCACCCTATTTGTTTTCTGTGAGCGGGTAGTGCAACACGACAACCCCTACTGGCAACCAGAACTAACCGCCGACGCGCTTGGGGTAGTCCGAATTTGTCCATGTTGATCACGCTGTAATCAACTGAGTACCCCTCAAGTTCCAAAGCTGACAGAATAATACTGAAACTCTGACTGTTCTGATAGTGTGGAACATTTTCGAGAGTGAACACCCGTGGCTGCAACTGTCGGATGGCTTCTGCCACAGCTAATGCCGCCGTCAGATCGTCAACCGTTTCAATGCCCTTACCCGCTTTGGCAGTGTGGGCTTGGCTGAAGTTGGCGCACACCGGGGAAGCATGGAGATAGTCGGGGTATCGCGGAAACCCTATGAATCCTAACCGCGCTACTTCTTGAACTGTTAGCTGGATTATTCTACAGCCATACTCGTTGAAGTTACGATGATGGGTTTTGGCGATCGCCCGGCTCAGTTCTGGTTTAGTCGGGTCGAATTCCACCGCGATGACTGGACGAATTCCGGCTTCGACCATCCCCGCTTCTATTCCACCGCCACCTGCGAAAAGTACTACGGCGATCGGGGCATCATCTGGAAGTATTGGTTTTAACGCTCTTTCATCACTCTCGCTAAAAAAAATGTGTTTTAAAATTATCCAGAGTTAAGTGTAATGTAGCCACGAAATTGGTTCATGATATTTTGTAATGACAAAAACTCGTGTTCTAAAAGAGGAATATTAAAAATATTTAACCAAGGCTTGAGCAAATTTAAAAATATATAGGGCTGAATAATCAAATGCAAGTTGTTTAAAGTTGATTTCCATCCCAGAGTGAAATCCCACCATTTATGTCGGCTATAAACTTCAGGCTCTTTGTTAGATACTGGGGGAATATTTTTGTTATCTGTTTGAGAAATGCTGCGCTAAATCTCGTTCGATAGCGTGCCAGCTTACCATTAAATATACACAACAAACAGTCTCCCACCATCTTTGGATCTGCTGATAATCAGTTAAACGAAAATCTGCCCAACCTAATTCATTTTTAGCTTGTTTGATACCATATTCAATCCAATTACGAAATCCATAGGTATTGCCAACTGTCTGTTGAATTTCTCCTGATAGATTAGTCATCAAATACCAGGTTGTATTTTTTCGTTCTTTCAATATATCTTTAGTAATCTTCCAATATCTAATATCTTCCCAGCCTTGGCAGATAATCTCTTGAATGTAGTAAGTTTGCTCTTTTCCATTAGAAAATATGCGCTCAAACGTATGCCAGCCACTGAATTCCACTTCTCCCAACTCTGCCCATGCCTGATGATTACTACGTACTGCTACTACATAATTTAATTCACATTTCTCTAAAATTGTGCGAAAAGTCTTACTCTCTCCATATAAGCAATCTGCTAAAACTATATCGAAATTAAATCCTAATTCTCGTAATTCGCTAATGATTTCTACTGCTAATTCTGGTTTGGTTTTATATATATCTCCTTCTTTAAGTGTTGATTTTGGTTTAAAAATTTTAAAAATTAAAGGAAAAACTATTGTTCCGAAAATTCCATACGCATTGACTGATACTAGACCATTTTCTACTTTCCCCAAATTCCCGATATATTGTCTTGATACATAATCCGTACTGTGTCCTTTCTTTTTGTCTCCGGTCTCATCTATTACTAAGATAAATGATTCTCCTTTTAACATTGATAATGTTAGAGACAATCTCCGGCTTTCCAGAAGTTTGGTATCCCAAGGTGAATCAGTTAAAAAATGGTGTAAAGATTGTTCGTTATCTAAGCCTACAACCTTAGCAATTGCTGGTAAGGATTTTCGTTTAATTTCCGATATCATTCCCAAATGAAGATATTTAAAACTCTCAAAACTTCTCACTTCTGGGAATATATCTTGGTATTCAGCACAGTAATCATCCACGAAGCGGACAGTGTTGACTGGTTTTCCCGGATTTCTCACAAGTGAGAAAAAATCATTGAGATGAGTAAAACTTAAAGTAAATTATTTTATACAACACTAAACTATAATCAACAACAGATTATGACAACGTGTAAACCGAAACTACAAAGACAAATATGATACATTCTAAACAATAAATACTAAAGCAAAGATTATTGAAAATGATAAATAGACAGCCTAAAGCTAGGGTTAAATCAATGAAATCTACCCAAGTTAAAGCTAATAACTATAATTCCAATTAGCTGAAAATCAACCAGAACAGTTTAGCCGAGATAAATAGCTGTAAGCTGTTGCAAAAATATTCTTGTATGGACAATCTCTACTAATAGCGATTAAAATATATCGGCTATTAACAGTAATAACGGCTCCCAATTTCAGTAACTTTGTACGAACAGTTCCAACAGTAGCATTTTTGAGTTCGCTTGTTGTTAAACATTGCTCTCGGAGAGCGTTTATCAAAATATAAGCAACAGAAGAAAACCACAGACGTAGTTGATTTCCAGCAAATGTATGAGTACTAGTTCTATCACTTTTTAGTGATAACTTCTGTTCTTTTAAACGATTCTCCATATCACCTCGTGGGCAATACTTCTGGGTATAAAGTCGTCCTGGAGGCACTAATTTAGTAGGGAGTGAAGTGACAACAAAACGAGTACTTACCCCTGACTTACTATACTCAATTTTTGAGACAACACGGCGATTACGGCTCCAAGATTTTAAAGTTTTATAATCAAGCGAACAATACCAAACTGAGTTATCAACAAAGGCTGCTGCTTGTTTTTTCAAGTCATCTGACGGAGTAAATAAAGTTTCAAAAAACTCTACTACAGTTTCCAGTTTTTGCGAATATTCAAGATAAGCCCGGTATTGGGTTGGTTGGGATAGTTGAATTAACCGACTATTCTGGGCTAACCCAAAGACATAATCTACTCCAACTTGAGATTCACACCAACTCATAATATCTTCTCTCGAATACGCACTATCTCCACGTACAATAATTTTCACATTATCCCAACGTAAACGTATTAGTTTTATTACTCGTTGCAATTCTGATAATGCACCCGACGCTGGATCTACATTAGAAGCACGAAGCTTTGCTGCAATTAAATGTTTACCGCAGAAAATATAAAGTGGAGCATAACAATATCCTCTATAATAAGGGTTAAAAAACACTTCTTCTTGATTGCCATGCACTAAATCATCAGTCACGTCCAAGTCTAAAATTATCTGTCGTGGTGCTTTGGAGTAGGATTCTAAAAATATTTCAACTAATAATTTCTCTATAGCTTCTGCATCATGTCCAATGCGATGATATCGACTTGATGCTCTTGATTCAACAGTTTCTGGACAGTGTTCGATACGATTTAAAGTGCTTTTACCTGCTAGGACTGGTAGTTCTTTTTCTGAACCCATTATTTTCCCTAGCGCCAGGATAAACATTGGATCGTGACGCAGTTCCTCGTGGTCGTTTAAGTCTTCATAACCCATTATCAAACCATATATTCTCTGCGTGATTAGGCTTTCTACTGAATGGTCAATTCTATTGGAATCTCGGTAATCTTTAAAACATCTTGCTACTCGCGATGTAATTTCTCTTTTTCGGTCTAGCTCCGCAATTAAAGTCAATCCTGCATCTGATGTTACCCTCTCACCCTTGAAATTAACTACGACTGGACATGATTTAACTTGTTCAAATTTGAACTGTTCCGGTATACAATCTGTTTTCTGAGGGGTCATGCTTAAAACTGCTGGAATTCATGTGCAATAGATATTTTGGCAGTTTTTGACTCCTCTTTTCTCCGGCTTTGTGAGAAATCCGGGTTTTCTGGGCGCTATCATTGATGAACTCTAAGGCTAAGTATTTTGTTCCTTATTATACTCTAGCCAGATTGATGAAAGAGCGTTAATTTTGTGTTATCAAAATTTTTGCAGACATCTAATTTTGGTGATGGCTTTTTAGTTTTCGCTCTCTTGATAAAAGCGATAATATCTTCCCTGGTTGCCCCCTGTTGTTGCATTAGACGAATCATTGGGACAGCGCCAGGAGGAATTGAGCCTATACTTCGTCCTTTCCAGACTCCATTGTGTTTTTCCTTCCAATTAAAACCCCATCGCCAACATTCAGGATTATTTGGGTCACGTTCACCAATCACACGTGGATAAAAAACCTTTGACCCATCAAGTAGCTTTTTAGTTTCAATGTACGGATACAGGCATCCAACCGATTCATCCTGTGAGGCTTTAACCCCTTTCTCTAAGAATTTTTCGAGTATCGCAGATAACTCAGCTATTACTGTTTTAGTCATGCGATCGCCTCCATGACCAAATCGGAATGGCACTAAGAAAAGCTCGAAGCTATGTAGAATAAGGGCTACAGCTTTAATGCCTAGTCCCGCAGTCATGGTATGAGTCAGGCGATGGTCGCAAAGCGAACCGCCTTTGGCATCGCAGATGGAGAAATGATGCAGGGTTGCCCAAAAATTTCGTAGTTAGAAAAAGCTTACTCGTTCATGGAATACTTTCTTTGATACGAGCAAGCCAACACTATAATTACTACTGTGACACTACGAGTACAAATTCTCAAGGATAAATTTAGCCCTCTTTTGTCACTTTATGCAGAGGAAAAATGGAAATCGGGGTTAGACAGGAAAGTAAAAGTTGGAGAGGTGAGGTTATAAATAATAGATTGGAGTTTAGTAAAACCCAAATATAGTTGAGGAATAGGAAAAACCGTTAACCAGGGGTATATCAGATTAAATAATGTAAAAGGTTGAATAATCAAACGGAGATTGTTAAGAATATTTTTCCAACCATTTCCATTATCCCACCAAGGATGGGAAGCAAATTTGGACTCTTGTTTTGGTGGAGATGCTTGAATCTGTTCTGAGTGCAGACTTACCATTAAATAAGTACTGCAAATAATTTCCCACCACCGTTCAATATCTGGGTAACGAGTCAAACGAAAATCAGCCCATCCCAATTCATTTTTACTTTGTTTCAAACCATATTCTACCCAAGTCCTTAACCCGTAGAAGTTTCCAACTTCCCTTGGTGTAATACCAGAATATTTACTCATGACATACCATGTAGAGTTATCGGGTAAATTCTCAGGATCTGTTGTAATTTCCCAATACCTCAATTCTTTTCGTTTTCCCGCAATTATCTCTCTAATAAACCGCTCTTCTGTCTCCAGATTAGAGAATACTCTCTGGAATTTATGCCACTTTAACTCTTGAACTCTCTGTCTTGGAAGTAGCTCCACAGAATGATTAGAGCGGATTGCAACTATATAGCTTAAATTTAATTCATCTAATACTTCAATAAAATTCTTACCACTTTCACCGTATAAGCTATCTGCAAGTACCAAGTTGAAATTAAAACCCATTGACTGTAACTTTTTCATCAATATTGAAGCTATTTGTGGCTTGGTAAGATATTTATCTTCTGGCTTTAATCTTTCACGGGGCTTGTATACTTCAAACAGTAATGGAAACGTCATCCCGCAGAAAACGCCATACGCTGTCACTACAACAATTCCATTTTCAGTTTTTCCCAAATTTCCTATGTATTGACGTTTCACGTAATCAGTTGACGTTCCTTTTTTCTTGTCTCCTGTCTCGTCAATAATTAAAATGATTGGTCTTCCCTTTAGTACCTGTAGAATTAACTCTAATCGCTTGCTCCTTAATTCTTCTATCGACCACGGTGATGACGTTAAAAAATGGTGTAATCCTTGGTGGTTATCTAGCCCTACAATTTTAGCGTTAGCGAAGCTCGCCGCAGGCATCGCAGGTAATGTTTTCCGTTTTATATCAGAAATACAGCCTATGTGGAGGTACTTAAAAGCCTCGAAACTCCTAACATCTGGAAACAGGCTTTTATACCCTCATTGTTTTGTGGTGGGTTTGGTTCTGCCTCTAGCTCAGAAATAAACCGATCCAACGCTCTAGACGCGGCTCTAAATTGAGGCGACGAGGTGGCGACTTTTGCCCTCAAGGATTTTAAAATGCGATCGCGGATTACCTGATAATTTGGCTTAGTTTCTGGTCTATCTTCTTCAATAACTTGTCTATCTTCTATTATTTCTTCTGTCGGTGGCTGTCTATCGTTTTGTCTATATTCTGCTAGCAATCGCCGCTCAAACTCCCGCAGTCGCTTGTCTATCTTACTGTCTAGATGTTTGTCTACTTCCGCCAGAATTGTCTCTAGAGAAGGTGTGTCTGTGGGCGTGGTAGTTGTTGGTTTACCCAATGCGGCAAGAATTGCGCCTATAACGAATTGGCTTGCGGTAGTGTTGCGATCGCTGGCAGCCTTTTTTATTTCGTCTAGCAGTTGGGGTTCTTGGTGCAGGCGAATATTTATTTGGGGTCGATTATTAATAGGTTTATCCGGCATAAAAAATGGTCTGTCAGTTCGTCTAACCAAAAACAGTACAATTTTTTGCGACCGATTTTATGGCGGATGAATTAAGCCAGATTCTAGTTGTGCGATAGTGTCCTTTCAGGGGATATCGTTTCACCTGTAATACGCACTTAACCCTTGCTCTGCGGCTGTTTAAGCCCTATGTCGTCATACTACTAATTCCCGACATCTCACCAGAAACACCAAACATCAAAACTAGGAATAAATTCAATGACTTCTCCAAAAATCTGCCAAATAACACCAAAAGAATATCAAGATGAGATTGTCAAAATCAGTAAACATTACCCTACATTTGGCACTGATAAAGCATTACCAACTTACAGCGCCGGATTATCTGAAGAAGTAGGTGAGGTAATGGGAATTATTAAACGGCACTTTAGAGGTGATGCAAAACCTGAAAACTTTAAAGAAAATTTGACTAAAGAACTAGTAGTCTGCCAAGGGAAGTTTGCTAGGTTAAATTTGGATATAAACGCTGCATTTTTTGACGTGCATCCTTGGTTTTAAAGCTCCAATGGACACTTGTTTGTTGTTGATTACGTTGTGATTCCCAAGCAGCAATTTCAGAAGTTAATGTTTCTGTATCAGGAATACGTCGTCCTAAACATTGACGAGATAAAACAGATAATTCAATTTCCACTTGATTCAACCCTTCGGGTTCGCCAGTTGCTTCAAGTCGGGGAACCCGCCCAACGCACTGGCTCACCAAGAAGCGTGTTTAGGGGTATAGTGAAACTCTAATTTTTGACTAATTCTACGTGCTTCTTGTGGTGTGAAAGCCTCATATAATGTACTTGGAGTATGAATATTCAGATTATCAACTACTAAACGGATTACCTCAGCATCGCGGTAATGAACATCTACTAACTCTTTCAATTGTTTAGCAAAGTCAATTTTTGTACGACGTTGTGTAACTTCAATATGCCTCCATCCAGCTAGAGGTTCAAAAAGGGCAAATAAATTTACTACGCCGTTACGTTTATATTCATAATCATAACGTTCAGATTTTCCTGGTTCTGCGGGTATTGGAAGTCTTACTTCTTCTACTAACTGATATGGGCGCTCATCCAAGCACAGTACAGGCTTTTTCGGATTGTATGGCTCATTATATAAATCCAACACATCTTCCATTCGGAGTACAAATTCTGCATTAACTTCTGGAATACACCACTGTTCTTTCAACCAGGGTTTAATTTCATTTTTTTTAAAGTTTGACGTACTGTTTCGTCGGAAATTGAATCTACTATCCCAACATTTACCAAGTGATCTGCTAATAATTGCATTGTCCAACGCACTCTTCCTTCTGGTGGATTCGAACAAGCAGTTGCTTTTCAATTATGCCTCCTGTTTTTCATCTAGTTTTTTAGGTTTTGGTCCCTAGCTATCTAATTGGTATACAAAGCAGGTAAACTGAGGAAAGCACCTAGCAGCAGTAAAAAATTAGTGATAGTAAAGTTGCCTCGCCATCGCCCAGAACGAAAATTCAGTAATATCAAACGAATAGTATTAGAATGTTCACTCATTGAGTGCGTGCATTGTGGGGCAGAATTAGCGCTACGCAGACCAAGACACATGCGTAAAACCATTCAAACAATGGATGGTGCAGTATTTGTGGCAGGCAAGAGTAAAGAATGTACCAATCATAGTTGCACACATTTTGGTAAACATTACTACGCGACTGGCGTGTTAAAATACAGTCTGCCTTACAGTACTTATGGGCTAGACGTGCTGGCATTTATTGGTTGGCAACATGAAAATGAGCATCAACAGTTGGCAGAAATTCGGCGCTTATTAAACCAGCGTGGTGTTGAAATTAACGAAAGCAATGTAGGTAAGCTATACCGTCAATTTCTGGCACTATTGGGTGGAACGATTGCACATACACAGGAGAAATTAGCTGCCACAGCAGTCCATCATGGTGGCTTGATTTGGGCAATAGATGCCTTACAGCCCGAAGGCCACGGAACCTTACTGTATGTATTGTACGAGGTATTAAGCGGTACACCAGTAAGTGGAATTCAGTTACCACAGGCACAGGCACAAAGGTTAATTGAGTGGCTGCAACCATATAAAGAGTTACCGTATAAAGTGCTAGCAACATTGTCAGATGGGGAAAAATCAATCATTGCGGCAATGAATTCAAGTTGGCCAGATGCACCCCATCAACGTTGTCAAGCCCACTTTCTCAGTAATTTAAGTGAAGTGGTGCTGCCATTAGACACAAAGCTCAGACAGCAATTAAAAGCAGATTTAGATGATCTGCCAAAAGTCCCTGAGTACTCAGAAAGAGCCCAACACCCAGGCTCCGAACAGCAGCAAGACAGTCTCCCTTTTTTTCAGGAATCCCCTATTTGTCACGAGACATAGAGTTAATGGCAATCGAATCCCAGATTCGGGCTGCGGTTCGGGATTGTGTCAATCGCACCAGTCGCAAACCTTTTCGCTGGGGCGGTTTAAGCGGCTACCAGCAATTAGAAACTATTGGACAGATACTACGTAGTTTACCATGTCGAGAACTTGATACAGATTATTTGTCTCTCTTGTCAGTATGGATTGACCAAGCCTTAAGTAGCAATCGTTCATTAGCCTCCGACTTAGAAGAAACACACAATTGGTTGCAACGAATTGCAGAATGTTTGCACTATCCTGAACAAACCAGTCCACGCATTGATTGCGCGACCGATGTTACACAAACTGTAAAATTACCTTTAACAAGTTTTCAAGTTCGGCGCGAAATGGAAGAGTTATTACAGCAATTTCAGCCCGACCCTCAACAAAATCCCGCACAGTTTGCCTTGAAGAAAAAGCTACAAAAACTATGGCATAAATACGGTACTGATTTATTGCACTGCTATGACATTCCTGGCTTACCGCCAGATAACTTGAAAATGGAAGCTATGTTTAGCCTTTTGCGTCGCAATCAACGGCGAATTAGTGGGCGCAAATCAACTGCCGAATTACGTGATTTTGGGCAATATCAAGTTCTTTTCTTCGCCGAAAGTGAACAAATGTTGCTGACACAAATTCGGGAAGTGCCTGTAGCGGAATACAACACTCAACGTCGCAGATTAGCAATGGATGAAGCACCCCGTCAACAAAAACATCGCCTTCATCGTCATCCAGTTACCACAATACAAGCTTTAGTCGATCAACATACGGAACTTCTGACTGTGCTTGAGTCTCAAGCCCTGAAATACCAATTAGATAGCTAGGGGTTTTGGTGGATATTCCCCATCTTTTAAAGCAAAATCTAATCCGCCAATTACAAATTTTTCTCTTGTTCTTTCCACCGTAGCAACATGAACTCGCACTGTAGCAGCGATCGCCGTGTCCGTTTCTCCTTCCGCCGCCATCAAAAGAATGTTTGCACGGGTGATAGTTCTTGCTTTGTGCTTTCCTTTTTTGATGATTGATTGCAGTTGTAAAGCTTCATCTTCGCTTAAATCTACAATATATTTTTTTGCCATGCTCAACCCCCTTTTTGAATAGTTTATCAAATAGGGGTATTACCTAGCAAATTTGCCTTGGTAGACTACTAGGAGACGTTGTGGCACAGTTGGTACTGCTTGCGAAAGAATTCGATATTGATTTTGAAGATATTCTCATTGTGAATATTAACAAACTGCATAAAAGAATCCAAAATGGTACTCAGCTAGGTAGTGGTGACGATAGATAAAATATGCCTACACAAGCAGATTAACCACACATTCCCCATAATTCCATTTGTAGCAGGTAGCGCTTCTTATGGCTAGCTGTGGCGTTTTTGCATTGGTGATGAGGTGCGAATAGGTAGGTGTGCAAAATAACCATAAACACTAAAAAGGCATACAGCCTTCTCTAAACCTAAAAAAATTATTAAGTATTTCTTAAGTTTCTTAAGTGTCTTAACAGTCCTTGCTTTTTTATTTCCAACACAGGACAATACTGAAGTTTTAGTCCAAAGAATTATTGGAAATTAGATTTAATGAAAAAGCTACTCATTCGTGTTTTTCTCACAATCGTCCTAAGTATAGGGCTGATGACAAGTAGTATAAGTATCGCCAATGCTGAAACAGTATCTACTGTTCCTACAGTTCCTGATTATCCATGCGAACCTGAAGACGTTGATAATCTCTATCAAAACCCTGAAGACCCCAATAGCTTTTATCAATGTGCGCCTTATGGACTTGTACTAATGAAATGCCCATCTGGGTTGGCGTTTGACGTAGACTTGAATATTTGCAATTGGCCGAAAGGTTCAGAGCAAGATTCACAATAAGATATAGGCTTGAAAATCTAGTAGTCTGCCAAGGGAAATTTGCTAGGTTAAATCCGGATATAAACGCTGCATTTTATTACGTGCATCCTTGGTTTTAAAGCTCCAATGGACACTTGTTTGTTGTTGATTAAGTTGTGATTCCCAAGCAGTGATTTCAGAAGTTAATGTTTCTGTATCAGGAATACGTCGTTCTAAACATTGACGAGATAAAACGGATAATTCAATTTCCACCTGATTCAACCCTTCGGGTTCGCCAGTTGCTTCTCCTGTCGGAGACGCTGTGCGAACAAGTCGGGGAACCCGCCCAACGCACTGGCTCACCAAGAAGCGTGTTTAGGAGTATAGTGAAACTCCAATTTTTGAATAATTCGGCGTGCTTCTTGTGGCGTGAAAGCTTCATATAATGTACTTGGAGTATGAATATTCAGATTATCAACTACTAAGCGAATTACCTCAGCATCGCGGTAATAAACATCTACTATCTCTTTCAGTTGTTTAGCAAAGTCAAATGAGTGTACGACGTTGCGTAACTTCAATATGCCTCCATCCAGCTAAAGGTTCAAAGAGGGCAAATAAATTGACTACCCCGTTACGTTTATATTCATAATCATAACGTTCGGGCTGTTCTGGTTCTGGTGGCAAAGGAAGTCTTACTTCTTCTACTAATTGATATGGGCGTTCATCCAAGCAGAGTACAGGTTTTTCGGATTGTATGGCTCATTATATAAATCCAATACATCTTCCATTCGGCACACAAATTCTGCGTTTACTTCGGGAATACACCACTGTTCTTTTAACCACGGTTTAATTTCGTTTTTTTTAAAGTTTGACGTACTGTTTCGTCTGAAATATAATCTACCATCCCAACATTTACCAAGTGATCGGCTAATAATTGCATTGTCCAACGCACTCTTCCTTCTGGTGGATTAGAACAAGCAGTCGCAATTAAGAATGCTTCTTGCTTTTCGTCTAACTTTTTAGGTTTTGGTGGATGAGCTTCATCCTTTAAGAGCCTGTCAAGAAACAACTTTTACAATCTGCTATCTGAAAAGCTTGCTATGAAAGCATTTCTCACTTTAAAAAAGCAAGGTTGTTTCGTGACAAGCTCTAAAGCAAAATCTAACCCCCCAATGACAAATTTTTCTCGTATTCGTTGCACTGTCGCAACGTGCGCTCTAACTGTACCAGCGTTCGGCTTTGCCGTTGCCCTTTGGGCATCGCTTGATCCGTTTCTCCTTCCGAAGCCATCAGAAGAATGTTTGCACGGGTTATGGTTCTTGCTTTGTGCTTACCTTTTTTAATTATCGATTGCAGTTGAGAAACTTCATCTTTATTTAAGTCAACAATGTACTTTTTGGCCATGTTACACCCCGTTTTTGGCTATTTTACCAATTAGAGGTTTTACTTAGCAAAGTTACCTTGGCAGACTACTAGCTGCCAATGGTACTGCCCAGGTATACCCCAACCTGACACAACCTGTGAGAACCGACAGTCAACTATTGTGACGATACCGATGACTTGACCACGACGGAGACTATGAAGTTCTGGTATAGACACGCCCATGCTTTGACAAAAGATGGAGGCGATTTCATATTCCTTCTTGGTACACTTTTTCGCAGCATGGATTAGAATATCGCCTCGGTAGTTGATGGGCCAGCCACGATTCTCTATATCCTTGGTGGAGTAAATGATTCCCCATGCCCAAGGTTGACGGACGGATATCGCTTTCATGTACTACCCTCCAAAAATTCAGTAGTTGTTGAACTGGAGTGATCGCATTCCTTTTAAAAATCCACCCATTTGATATCAATAATCTGTCCATTTTTTTTAACTAGCTGACATTGATTAATCGGGTCAGATGCCCAATCAATTGCTTTTTGCCGGAGGACATCGCTACCAAAGTGGAGATACTTTCTCATGTCTTGAAGGATGGCTTCGTCATCTGGGATGGCAGATTGAACTATTTGAACCAGGGGCGTGAGCTTTTTTGGTTGCTGTGCTTTTTTGGCTTTTAATGCTTCAACCACGGCTTTTGCAGTTTCTATCTCCTGATTAGAGACAGGCAGTTTTTTCGCAATTGGTACAACGTTAGGTGTAAAGTTCGCCCAAAATTGACTTTCTTCGGGCTTGATTATAGTTGAATAAGCTTGAGGATTAATACAACCAAATTCATCCTTTGGTGGCTCAATACGAGGGGAATCAGGCGTGATTGGTGTTAGGTTCGGTTTTGGAGAAAGTGAAGAAGGACTTTGTTCTAGAGTGGGAGTATCTGTGCTTAAGAACGGCAGAGCATAACTGGCAACAAGTTCAACAACTTCACTGGAAGTCTGAGGTTGGGTAACTCGCATTTGTTCGGGCAAGCAGGCAACTGCACGCGCCTGTTTTGCTATTTGTTGTTCCGAATGGGTGGTATCCATGCCGTTACTGCGACGTGTCTGGATATTAACCACGCGATGAATGAAAGTGGATTGATACCATTCCCATTCAATTGGCAGGTTAGTCACGTCATTGCGAAAGTGTTTGAGTACTTTGGCTTTATTGGCGTGCAGATCGCTGCCATATTCTTTCATCCAGCGGGTAGCAAGGGCGGTTTGGAATTCGTTGTCAAGCTTGCCGTCTTGGTTTCGCCACGGCCCCGAAGGTAGCCAATCCCAGGCAATATCCTTGGGGTTGGTGCGGCGATTGTTAAAAAATGGGTCGGGCGGCGGCGGCGGAACATTTGCCTTTACCAGAGGCTGAATTGCAACTTGCATAGTCTCGGATTTTTTTGACAACGGAGCAGAGAAACTTGAATTAGATTCTTCTTGTAGAATTTGAAATCCAAATTCCGCTTTTTTTTCTTCTCTCTCTTGCTCAAGTTTTAGGTTATTCGGTATGAGAGAGGGATTTAGGGAGAGAGAAGAAGTCTCTTGAGAAATCTCTATGAAATCTCTATATATAGATAAGTTACTCGTTTCGTAATCGGTTGTTACTGATTTCGTAGCTGCTTGTTGACGATTTCGTAACTCCTTGTTACGCGTTTCGTAATCTGGAGTTACCCATTTCGTCAACAAGGACTTTTCAAGGGTTTGAGCGTTTTGGTTGGATACAGTGCGATAAGTAATTGCAGCTAGAGCTTCTGGACAAATGTCGATGTGCATGACATTGGGGAGGACTCCGTAATTGGTTTGCACTGGTTGGAGAATGACTTTGATCAAGCCCATTCTTTCTAACAGGTGCATTGATTCGCGGATACATCGTGGTGAAGCATTGAGTGATTCGGCAAAAGCGTCGGGACTACGGCGCAATAAATCTTCTTTGAACTTTTTCTTCCAGCCGATTTCTTCACCTGTCAACTCATCTCTTTGTAGATATGGACGATACCAGTAAACAATGTCAGCCAAAATATCAATCGCTAACCGATCTGCCTTTTTCTCACCAGACTTAGTTTGATAACAAATATGCTTGTACCAGCTTTTTGGGGTGATGTCGCCCTCGAATTTGATGTGAGCAACAGCATCTACTATCGGGTGTCCTGTCAAGACAGCACTACAGAAATCTCTATTCATACAATTAGGACTCCATTGAAATATGCAGAAAATCCCCTGGTAGTTCCTTGATCTGGTTAATTTAATGAAGGGGTGATGCTCGTTTAACTAATTCACCAAAACCAAGGCTTTCGTGTTCCCGTTCTAAAATCTGTCTGAGCAAAGTACCAAGAGGAATTTTTTTCCATGCAGCAACTTGGCGAAATTCCTCGTACGCTCTTTCTGATAAAGTGACTGTAATCATGTAGCGCTCTGTCATCTGACTCTCCAATATTTGAGATAGTTAAAAGATGTCTATTTAGCTCTTGATAGTACAATTATACTATCAAACATCACAATTGCATAATAAAATCAATGCGTTAGTACAACAATTGTGAGATAACGGCAGCATTCTTTCCGATAATCAATTCTGAGCCGGGGCTGTCCTTGATGATCTGGTAAATGCCTCTTAGTTAATCTGACTGTTGTAAAATTCCGGCGATTAAGTCACCACCAGCTACGTCTACATAACAACGTTTGACTTCTATCGTGTCCCTAGAACGCGATTCCCAAGATAGAAAACTGTTTTGGTCACAGAGCCAATTCATATTTCTATACCTCAAGGATCAGGTTTTCTGCTAGACTCATAGTTAACAATCTCCAGTTTCTAAAGTTTTGTGGTTCCTTATCCCCCGCATTGCCCTTGCGGGGGTTTTACTTTAGTCACACATAGATAGAGATAATTCTTGCAACCGCAGATGTTTGGGAAACTCCTCAATTTCTCCCCCCTTGTGATCACAGGTTTTAAATCGCTGTCCCCCAAGGTGAGCATTAGCACCCAACTGCTTCACAAATACGGGTGTTTTCGATTGTTGGCATTGTTGGACAATTAAATCAATCCATTCGATGTGGCATGGTCTTGAGTTTGGGCCAGACTCACCACCAAGAATGAGCCATTGAACATCTTCATTGACTAATTCCCGTTGATAATCATCACTAATTAATCTTTGGAAAACACCTGCTTGTATAAAGTCAATTTCTTCAAGTAACGGCTCACAAGATAAAAATCGGACTACTGCTGGTATTTGTAATAGTAGAGGAATACGTTTGTCGGCTGTCTGTTGATTCTCTACTGATGTACCAACCCAAATATTTGCAGGTAATTTATCTAATCCGTGACAGGAGAGCCATTCGTTTATAGAGGACAGCATAATTTCTGGGCGCTTGGTGAGGATTTGGAATGTTTGCTTTGGTGCAACGAACATCCCATCGAGCATTTCATGTTGCCAAAAGCGTGGAACCCACTCACCAAAAACATCAGTCATTGAAGAAACAAAATGCTTTCTAGATTTTCTCTGAAATCCCCATTTACGGATAGCTTCTGTATCTAATATTAGCTCTGGTGGTTGTCTAGAGTAGGGTTGCTTGTTTCCGCCAAAGAAAGAATTTTGATTCAACTTCTCGCTATAGCAATTTCTGCAACCCTCTGAGACTTTTTGACACCACCAACCGCCAGTCTTTACACGAATGATATTATCAGTTTGGTCTGTCCATTCTATATTTGTTGGCATAATTACTTCTCTCTCATTAACTTGAAATTGAAAAGTTGAGTATGACTAATAAAACACCTCAAACGGAATATGATTCGCCGTGGAAGCAGATACTACAGTTGTATTTTGAAGATTTCATGCAATTCTTTTTTCCGCAAGCACATAGAGAAATTGATTGGAGTCGTGGTTTTGAGTTTCTCGATCAGGAGCTACAGCAGGTAGTCCGCGATGCTGAATTAGGAAAGCGGTTACTTGACAAGTTGGTGAAAATTTACCGCATTGGGGGCGAAGAATCTTGGCTACTGATTCATGTAGAAGTGCAAAGCCAAGAAGAAACCGATTTTCCCAAACGTATGTTTGTATACAACTATCGGATTTTCGACCGTTACAATCGCTCTGTTGCATCATGTGCAGTACTTGGGGATGACAACATCAACTGGCGACCGTCGCAGTTTGGTTACGAGTTGTTTGACTGCACTGTTCATTTTCAGTTTCCCGTGATTAAGTTGTTAGATTATCAACAAAGGTTGTCGGAGCTAGAAGCTAGCCGTAACCCGCTTGCTACTGTGGTCATGGCTCACCTAGCAGCGGTACAGACCCGTAGCGATAGGTCGCAACGCAAGCAGCAGAAACTGGCTTTAGTGCGTCGGTTGTACGAGCAGGGGTTTGAACGAGATGCTGTTCTCTCTTTATTAGCTTTTATTGATTGGATGTTGACGTTACCGGGAGCATCTCACTTTTTGAAGTGGCTCAAACAGACAATAATCCATTGAGGTAAGCACAGCGATGAGCCAGAACTTGAGGCACATTTTCTCGTTTCCATTGCGCCCCAGAAATCTTTGTTCGACGGTCAATCTGTTTAACGGCAGATTCAACTGACCCAGAACCAATTGAACAAATTTCTTCAGCTTGATGATATTCGTAGTTGATGATGCGATGACGATGCTTATCGAGATAACGACAAAAGTTTTGCACTTGTTTACCCTGACAACCAGTAAATAAGGTTTTGGTTTCTTCTACTTGACCTTTCCATAGTAAAGCTTGTGCCTGTTTCAAGCGTTTCTGTGAACCTCCAATTTTGTGAAGGTTTTCTATTAAATGAAACCAATCCAGTACTTCTCGACGTTGTACATCAGGTGCTAATTGGTCAACAATATTCCAAATGCCGTCATGTCCATCACCAATACAAGTGACTGTACTACCCAGTTGTTGGTGATTAACCCAATCAATTACAACCTGATTATTTTGAAAAGACGTTCCCACGGTTTCATGGTGATGTAAGCTAATCGCTTTATAGCCCAGCCATGCACTTATTTCTCCTGATTGAGTCCGCACACGAATGTTTCCACCATCGACACTTAATTCTTCAACTGTATGTTCTTGTCTTGGCAATTCAAAATTCTGACGATGCACTAATCTCTGTTGACTGCTATTGGAAACCTGTACACCTGTAAAATATTTGATGTCTGATGCTGCATCTTCATAACTAACATTCGCACTTACCCTCAAACAACAAGTTTCTAGATACGGGCTCAGTTGAGTACTCGGCGCAACTTCTAATTCAATGGCTTGTTTGCTAGTTATTGGTAACTCTCCAAGGATGCTTTTGAGTCGTCGTTCATATCCTGCGCTTGTTCCTGTAATCGTTTTGATAAAAAAACCCCTACTTCTGGCATAACGTGCTTCTGCATTTGACTCCGCACTGCTTCTTCAATTCCTGCAAGATTTGTGAGCTTTTCTTTTGACGTATCTTCGTACAATATTTTAGCGATCGCTTGAATATGTTCTTGAAGAGTTTGCTTTTGTTCTGGGGTCATCGGTAAGTAAATACACTCGTTTTACTTATCCTGACTGATTTTCGCCATCTTTGCAAAAAACTGGGATGCTCCCGACGTTACCATTAGATTTAGAACTAGAGTTTAAAAGGGAAGTAGAACAACTGGAGGTAGAAGTGCGTATGCAGTACATGACATCATTTGAGCGAATTGCCCGAATAGAATCTTTGTTAAAAGGCATAGCTTTGGGATTAAAACTCAAATTTGGAACACAAGGACAAAACTTATTACCTGAAATCGAACTGATTGAGGATGTTAATTTACTCGAATCAATCTTAGAAGCAATCGAGACAGCAAATACTGTTGATGAACTGCGTTCTATTTATCAGTCAGCAGGTGACACTCCGCCACTAAATTAGCGTTTTTTGAGTTTGATATCTGATTTTTCAATCTTCAATTAGTAATGATTCAGCTTTAATACTTTTACTCGCTTACTCACAGCATTTTTCAGGTGTAATTTGTAATAATCTCCCCACTTGCAATCGCCTGAACAATGTCTTCTGCCCTTTCTTGCGAAATCGCCTGTTCTGGATTCTTGTAAAACCCAGCGATCGCCTGCTTTGGACGCACAATAATTTGTTGCCCTGTTGCGCGTTTATCCCACACAAAGCAGGATATGGTAATGTTGTCTGTTGCCCAACGAGTACCCCTTTTGTCCTTACGAAAGCAGAAGCGGGGCATAATGATTACAAGCGACGGCGGGTGCTGCTGCAAGAAATCCGCTCGGTCATCACAGGGTTCGAGAAAGCTAGTAAGTAAAAATGCTGCAACACCCACACAAGCTTTGTGGAAGGCATTTTTAATAATTGGGGATGCGAACTCCGAATATGGCGGATTAGTGCAGATCCAATCGCACGCTGGAAACTCATCCCAGGACTTGGATAGTGTTGCATCCAAATGGTAATCAGCTTGTTTGTTCGGATCAATATCATTCGTCCACATTTGCTTGGTGTAGGGCCATACTCTTAACAAAGAAGCAATCGCCCCATGTCCTACACATGGCTCACCAATCACACCGGACAATTTGACATGACGCAGTAGTTCAGTTGTAAACCATGAGGGGGATTCGTAGAAGTTCAGAGGATGCCTACCAATAGTTTGTGGTTGTGGTGTCAGTAGTTGTGCAACAGTCATAAATCTTCTGGTGTTTGTTTGACAATTTTGGCGCTGATTGATTCAAAATCAACGTGAAAAATATTCAAATCCGTCAGCATTTCGCCACTGTTATAGCGGTCTACTATGTGCTGCCTAATAGCGGGTTCTGTTAGCCCATCAGGAATATCAATGTGGGCTTGGGATGAGATTTTCTCGACAAGTGTGACAATGACTTTCATTTACACTCCATTAGTTTTTATTTTGTAACTTGTAAGGAAGTACTAAGGACGGTGTACTACTCACGCTTTAACTGAACCCCTGGCAACAAACGTTCTTCAGGGAATAAACAATCGATTTCATATTCATCATCATCTTCATATCCTTCGGATGAATCATTGATTGATTCAAATTCTTCCACTGCAAAAATAGCCATAGCTACACACGCCCTTTCTGCTGGATGTGTGGCTGATTGCATCCGGTAGCCTTCAGGAACTACATAGCCCTGAATCGCGTAGAAGTTACGGGCTAACTTTTCGATGAGTACGTCTTTCTGGAAGTATCCGAGTTCCATATTTTTTCCTCTTATTTGTTAACATGAAGCAGTTCAGCTAGGGTTCAATAAATCCTTCTTTAAGTACTTTGAGATGATGTTTTTGTTCCAGATGCAGTGCGACAGCTTTAGCTAATTCTTTGTTGTCATAGGGGCTTTTGCCAATAAAAAAATAACCTTGATTTTTTCGGTAATCATGAACTTCTACGCCATCTTGTGCCAAAGAAAGAAGATCATTGACAATTTCGGAATCTACTTCTCGATAGAAATTGATTTCAATCCGAAAGTTTTGATAGGCATAAATTTTGCAATCATACTTATTAGAAGGTAATTTGATGTTTCCGAAGTTCATAAGCTTTCTCACTTTTTACTAGTTGTGTTCTAGCGTATTACCTCCACGGGGTAAAATTATTCCATTGAAACCAGCTTGAGCCAGCCTCCGAATAACTAGCGGTGCGGTGGATGGCTATTGGATTACCCCAGCAACAGCAAGCGTTGATAGCGAATGTCGGTTTATCCTGCAATGTTCCATCTGGTAAGAGAATCTGGTAGACTTCATCCTCAGACCACAGTTCTAGCCACTCCCGTTGCAAGTATTCGGCGTAAAACTGACTCCAGCGAGATTCTAGCCAACGCGATTCTGTTTCACGGTTGTAACGCCACAGCTTGAAGGCGAGGTTCCAATGTGCGAGAAACTCTAGCGCTACAGGCTTAGATTGCATTAATATCTCCTTATCCCCAGGAACGAGCGTTAACTCTTCACACAGCCGGGGAAGCTCTACAGCCATGCCGCCATACTCGACGGTGTACCACTCGATACCGCTGATATTTTGGCTTACCTGTTCTGTCCACAGTGTTTGTCGCTTATCGGCTGTGTCTTGCGCTCTCGTGAGAAACATATCGAAACGCAATACAGCTTCTACTGGGGATAAACCGCCTTTTGCTGTGTGGTTTTGTAGGGCAAGGTCACAGGCTCCTTCCCAACCGGTTGCATTGATTTGGTCTATTTGTTGGGCGATCGCAGCGGCTCTTGGGTCTTGAAATCGTGTCATTAACCTCTCCTTATCTGTTACTTATTCTTTGTTTCATCAACAAACTTTAGAATCTTTTATGGAGATTTGATTTACGGAAATAGGTATTGGTTTAATAGCTGGCATTTAGTAAACCAAAGCTCAAGTTAGTGATAACTTTTGGTAGATGGTCACTAAACCGATACTTTTTCCTTCTTACTGGCGAAAGTCCCCGCCTGTCTGAGGGCGAAGCTGGAATGAGGATGGGCGAAGAATTCTTCAATTGCTTTTGTTAGGGCTGCGGCTCTTGTGTCTTGAAATCGTGTCATTAACCTCTCCTTATTTGTTACTTATTCTTTATTACATCTACAAGCTTTAAAATCTTTCAGGGACAGTTCGATGTAAATAGGTATCAGTTTAATAGCCAGCAGTTAGCAAAAGACAAGTTAGCGGCAACTTCTGATTGATGGTCACTAAACCGATACCTTTTCCTTCTTACTAGCGAAAGCCCCCGCCTGTCTGAGGGCGAAGCTGGGGTGAGGATGTGCGAAGAATTCCTCAACCGCTTTGGTTAGTCCTGCTGCAACTTCTGGGTCATGGCAGGCGTAGACGTAGACTTCTTGCTGAGTACCATTAACCAATCGTGTTTCTTGGCGTGAGCCTAAATGTGGGTAGAATGTTCTCACCCATGTGCCGAGATGACCACGGTAGTGAGTGCCGCTCAGGGGGACTTTTTTACCTAGTTCAATCTCAGCGAAATTCACCACGCCAAGCCACTTTTCTTGTGTGCCGATTAAAGCCTGTCTGTTGTAGTCAGCTATCAGATTAGCAGCGAAGTCTTTGCAATGCTGTTCGATGTAGGGATTGAGTCTGCCGCCTGTCAACTCTGCGAGAGTCTTCATCGCTTGTACGAAAGTTTGCAAACGCTGTTCGACTGGGGGAAGGGCTGGTGTAGAGGGCTGAGATGGAGGTGTAATATTTGGTACAGCTACAACTAAATCTAAAATTATTGTTCTTACTTGGGCTGCAATTTCGGATTCAGTTAGTAGCATTGCAATGCGGAGCGTCCCCAAAGGTGAAAACACCCTGGCTTGGGCTGTTCGGGATGCTAGACCCAGTTTGGAGCGAGCATCAGATAAGTCTTTACCAGTCAATTTTCTAGTTTCGTTATCTCGGAACTCCTTACTGTTTCTCTCGTAGATATGCTTAACACCTTGTATAGAACATTGAAAATACTGAGCTAACTGTTCAACTGTTGCCCAGCCTTGCCCATTCCAAGCGGCAAACACAAGAGCTTTTGCTTTGTTCAATACTTGTTGAGAGCGAGAATCATCCAACCCATCTAATGCAGATGTCCTTAAGGAGGGAGACTCGATTAAAGCGCTTTGGTTCAAAGACAAACTCATGCTAACTCCTTGAATTAATATATTTTTTGGCAGGAGATAAACTTGAAGCCTGGAAATGCTTGAAAAGATGCATCCGCTCTAAGTAGAGATGAGCAGCAATAAATATTGCTGCCCACTTCTAGATTTATGCTGCGATTAATTCTGACTTGTACTTTCGTCGTCGCTGCATTCATCAAAACTCAGCATCTCAAACGGTCGGCCTAATAATTCCTTACAATCAGTAAGTTTTGTTTGGATGCTGGGTAAGATTTCTAGCATCGATAAGCGCCAGACTGCATCAAATGCAGACTTACACATCACTTGTTGTTGATTCTCCTGGCTGCTTATCATCCACCAATTCCCGTCAGTGCATCCGACTTCACCCAACAGACGGTGATTGTGGTATATGCGACCGTCATTGTAGATATCAAAGCCATACTTTTCGCATTCAACGAAAATCTGGGACATGATTTCATTACCAGTGATGAAAATTTCCTCTGGTAACTGTTCTTGTACAGGTAATGTACCTCGTTGATATTGCTGCTTAATGAAGCTGTGGCATCTGGCTGCGGAGAGGTCGCGAAAAATTTCAACTGAGTTAACCAAAACTCGCCAGTATAAATTCTTGTAATTGTCGTGATCGTAAACGACGCTAGCTACAAGATAGTCATCGCCAATAAACGCTTCTTGGTCATAATATGAGATTTCCAAGATTCTTGGCGCTTCTGGGACTTCAAGCGGCGCAGGGAATGTTTCCCTGAGAGTTCCGTCTTTGTGATGCCATTCAATGAAGCGCTGGCATCGGGAAACTGTGGTGTTGCGGAATTTCTCTTTACCATTGACCATCACTACCCAGGGTTGGGTTGCGAATTCATCATAATCATAGGCGATGTAGGCGACCAGTTCTTTGCCACAGTAGACCTCGTAGTGATGGGAAGTGATTTCTACTGTTGTCAGTGGCTCAGGGGCTATGGCTTTGGCTTGAGCAGTAATGTAACTGTCGAGTTCGGCTTGAGCTAGGGCTTGTTCATCAGTGACTTTTTGAGTTTGGGCGGACTGGTAAGTAATAATTGCGTTTATCCAGCACTCTTTATAACGCTTGTCTGTAACTTCAACTTCAGAAACAATTTGCACATAAATAGTTTTGAGTTGTTTAAGAGTTTTTCGTTGCAGTTGTTGTTGGGTGTAGATAGGGTGTGTCATGATAAATGTTGCTCCATTTATAAAGTGGATGTTTTACAAAAGGCGATCGTCTCGAAAGTTTCTCAGGCTAAGGGCGTCGCCTTTTGTTATAAGCTTGGTTTCCCTTGCTTACAACTCCTATTTTATGCTTTTAAAAGCATAATGTCAAGTCTTTAAAAGCATCAGCTATGGTTTTTATGGCTTGCCATTTTTCTTTTAAAGGTATAGAGTTGTTAGGTAAGGAGGTTGTTACTATGTCTGGCATTAGCAAATTGCCTTATGCCTTTGTAGACTTATATAGAAGTCGCAGAGGTATAAGTATGGATATGTCCGTGATCAGGGAGCGGATGGAGGAACTGGGCATAGATTTAGCAACGTTAACCCGCCGCTATTGCGAGATTCGTCGCCGGAAAGGAGATGAGTCAGCAACCCCTGTCAATCGGAGAAATATGCTTGCTAAGGCAATATCTGATCAAGGAAACCCAACGCTGGAAACTTTTATGGACATACTTGCTGCTTTAGATGGCAAAGTCCTAATTGAATGGAAAAGCACAAAGGTGAAAGAATTTGGAGGTGATAATGCAGCATGAGTGCAATCAAATGTAAAGCAATCAACTTCCTAGCATGATTGTTCAACCAGAGGTGGACTAATGAATGAGTTACCACCTAAGCGCAAAAGAGCCACTATCTCTTCATCCAATGACAACGCACCTCCAAATAATTTTGCCCAAAAACATATATCCCCCGAGAAAAACCCAATTACAACTACCGTTACTGCTGTTGAAATCGCTGAATTAAGCGAGCAAGAGCAAAGCTTACGCCTTCATTTAGAACGCAAAGTGGAAAGAGCGTTTTTTGAAGCTGGTAAAGCTTTAATGGAGTTACGCGATGGGCTTACGCCCCGCCGCAGGCGATCGCCGTTTATATCGCTCAACTCACCGTACTTTCGAGGAATATTGCCGAGTTCGCCCTTGGCGTTGGCAAAGCCATCGCTTTGGTCACAGCCGCTAAAAGTCGAACTACTTAATTGCAGCAGCCGATGTGTACGAAAATTTGACAACAATTTGTTGTCAAAATTTGGGAATTGAGGATTTGACAACAAATAGATCACAAATTCTGCCTACCAGTGAAGGGCAAGTTCGACCGATGACGAAGCTAGAACCTCAAAAGCAGTGGGAGGTGTGGCAAGCGGCAGTGCAACAAGCTGGTGGCAAAGTGCCTACTGGTCGTGTTGTCAAGGATGTAATTGACCGGATTCTGGAGCGTACCAAAGTTCCTAACCCCTACCACCTTGGGGAAGTATGCCAGATTGTTGTCAAAGATGACCCAGACTTACGCGGTAAAGGTGACTGCTGGTGTATCGTTAGCCATGTAGGGGAATTCAGCTGTACTGTAACAGCATGGGATGGGCAATATACTGTGAAAATCGACCACCTTAAATCACTCAACTATTTGGATTCGGAATGTCAACAGATGCAGTTAATCAGCGATGGCGCAAGCACCCAGCGAAGCTTAAGCCTTCGGCTATCGCATAAACAGGCTGCGAGACAACGAGAACTTAGAGCAGGCTGCCCGTGCTGTGCTGAAGCACTTGGGTGAGTTGAAACGCCCGTATTTGATCCCTTTTGAGGAAGAGCTTTTGAGTTTTATTGAGCAAAAATGTACAGCTAAAGGTTAATCTGTGCGTGATTGGAGTACTTAAAAGAGTTTAAAGGTTTTGTCTTCCCCCTTTCTACTTAAATGACAAAAATTGAAGTATAAAGCTATACTAAATATATAAAGCTAGTATAGCTTTCAAGTTTGATTAACTAATATCATCCCTAACAGGGAAGAAATTCTCTAGGATTTTTATAGTAAGCCCTCTAATTCAGCAAATTTTCGCAAGCGTGGCAGACACTGACGTTGATAAAAACTGCTCAATGTCGGAATTGGCAACCCAAATTCCTCAGACAATTCTCTCCAGCTAACTTCTGGGGGTAGGCGTTTGAGAATTAACACCTGACAATTCACTTCTGGATGCCCTTGAATGTGAGTATGACGCAGTTCTCCATCAGAGTCTGTTTTGACCCATATTTCCAAGTTTTCCAAAATGGGGGGTGCTTGGGGAGTGGCAGGCAAGTTATCTATGGGGTCAATAGTTTCATTCCTGTCACCCGATGTAGACTGATAATGCCTAAGAGAGACTGTTGTAGCTTGTTCTCGGTGGAGATTTAAGTAAAAGTCTTGTAGTCTGCGTTTTAGGTAAGCATTTAACCAAGTAGTAACACTGCCATAAGTAGGGTCATAGATTTGACCTGTTAAACCTTCGCAGATGTTGCGACAGAAATACAACCAGGTTTGTTGCAGTGCATCTTGATAGTAAGGAGTACTTTCCCTCCATAGTTTTCTAGAAGTTAAGCGGATAATTTGTGTGAGCAGTTTCTGACGCTCTTGGCTTCCAAGTGGGTGTCCACAGGCTTGTGTAATTAGGTATCTTAGGTGTTCATCGGGGTTTTTCTCCACTGAATTACCATACGATAGATCAAGAATTTCCTGATTTATTGTTTGTAAACGCTTATTAACCTCTGTATCAGTATGAACACTTTTTACTTCTAAAGAATTTTGAAGTCCTTTATCAGCCTCAGAAGGAATAAATAAGTGATCATCAAGTAAAGTACTAATTTCTTCTTCTATAACAATCGGTATTAGTTGCTCTTGTTCTTGATAAGCTAGGTTGATTTCCCCAATAATCTGTTCTAACTCAGGATCATCTAAAGCTGTTTCTATAACTTGAGCAAGACTGTCCATATTTCCTTGCTCAAGGGCTAGGATATAGCGATGAATTGCTTGCTCACGAGAAGTAGAATTTTGACCATTACTGTTTTCGTACATCTTATTTGTCCTTTTCAAGTTTCCGCATATTAAGTGCGTAGGCTTGACGCAACCGCACAATCGCTCGGTGTAAGCGTACCCAAGCTGTTCCTTCCTTAATATTTAAGGCTGAAGCTAACGATTTCCCCTTCAGCCCCTCAACAAAGGATAATCTAAGTACTTCTCGATCGCTGTCTCCAGCTAAACAGAGTAGTTCTTCTAAAATAAGCCGCCCATAAGGATCGCTTTGCTCTGGTAAATGATGTAAGAATTCAAACATTTCTGCTTCTGAAGTTAATTCAAAACCAAGTTGCTGAATTTTTTTGCGAACTTGGGGAGTATCTGTAATAGGCGTAATGTGTTGAGATTCATAGCACTGTTCGCGTCGCCTTTTTCGCATCACATTGAGAGCTACACCAAGTAGCCAAGAAAGTGCTGGACGATTAATGTCATAATTTTGTGATTTTTCAAGAGCGATTACGATAGTGTCCTGTAAAATTTCTTTAACTAGCGTCTCGACTTGAGTGCGCTCTTTCACAAAACCAAACTTCCAAATGTAAACTTGAATACCCACCAAAAGTTCTTGATAATGCTGTTCAATAACTTTTCTGAGTAATTTTTGCTTCAATTCTTTATCTTGTGAGCTATGACTGTTCAACGTACCCTCCTAAATATCATCCGAAAGAGATAATTGTTAGAAGGGCTACAAATCCTTTGTGAGCCACAAAAACTTATGAAACTGCACATCTACTATTCCATGCCAAAACATTGCTCCTATTATTCAATTGTCAAAAGGGCAACAAATCCTTACAACCTTCAGGAAAATAATTGAATTAAGGGGATTAGACAGCTGCTTTTCGAGCTAGGGTATGTTCGTACAGTATCTGCGTTAACATTCCTCAAAAAGAATGAAAAGACACTTGCTACTGAAATAAATACTTATACCAGCCTATACCCTGGATTTCTCACTTTACTAGCTATGACACAGCAAAATGAAGAGGTAAAATTACAAAGCGCATGACTTCATCTCATCTGTTAGTGTCAGGGGTTGTCAGATATAGCAATATTGTTTACCCAAAGGCGGATCTGCTTTAAGCAGGGATTGCCGCGAGTTGAGGAAAAAAGAGCTTACTGAGCAAATGGGAGTAATTTATTTGAGATTAGATTGTCTAAAGCTTTAATCTATGAAGGGAGTTCACTATAGATAGTGATTGCTGATTCATAACTGGGAATCATGAGGTTAGAGTGATTTCTAATACTTATGTTCTCTAAATTTTACTTAATCGCTTTTAGTAGTCTGTTGTTAGCTCAAACAATGTTACCCGTTGTTGCCAATAATCTTAATGCCACAATTGTAAGCGTCGGTGACGGTGACACTATACGTGTAAGAACTGGTAATAAAACTGTAACTGTCCGCCTTGCTTGCATTGATGCACCAGAGATGAAACAAAGTCCTTGGGGGCAGCAGTCATCAGCAAGACTTAAACAACTGCTACCAGTGGGACAAGCCATTACTCTACGCCCTGTTGAAACTGATAAGTATAAGCGATTGGTAGCAGAGATTTATGTAGGGAATCGCAGCATCAATGTCAACATGGTGCAAGAGGGAGAAGCTGTAGTTTATCGCCAGTATCTCAAAGGCTGTCCGCAGTCTAAAGATAGCCTGTTACAAGGTGAAAACTACGCCAAACAACAGCGTTTAGCTTTTTGGAGCCAGTCTAATCCTGTAATGCCTTGGGACTTCCGCCACAAAACTACCCAACGGACAACTTCAGCGCTAGCTCAAGGACAGCAACAGAACAACTGTGACCCTGCTTACCCAGATTTTTGTATTCCAAAGAATTCACCAGACTTAAATTGCCGAGATATTAGCCAACGAAGATTTAAAGTGCTGCCACCCGATCCTCATGGTTTTGATCGAGATGGTGATGGCATTGGATGTGAACGGTAGAAGGAGAAAAATTACATGAGATTAATTAAAAAACTTTTAGCATTATTTTTTCTGGGATTTGGAATTCCATTTTCTATTTTGATGATTCTGGAAATGATTAATCCTAAAACTACCCCTAAAGACAAAGAAGGTGCTGTAGCTGCTTTAATTATTTTTACTATTCCGTCAACAGCTATGGGCGGGTGGTTGAGTTGGTCTTTAATAAAGCATCACAAAAGAGAACAAGGATTACTACTTGAGTCAGAACAAAAACGGATTGAGTTAGTGTTTTTAGAATTACTTGAAAACAACTCCGGGAAAATAACAGTATTGCTACTGGCGAAAAATGCCCAGATATCAACTCAGTTTGCTAAACAGTATTTAGATGAGAAAGCTAAGGAACTTAGTGCTGATTTTGAAGTAAATGAGGATGGGAATGTTTCATATCGGTTCTTATTATGAGACTGCTACAATTACAGTAGTTTAGGTCAAGTGATTGCGTTAAAGCTCAGTACCGAAGGCAATAGTATACCTCTTATCCAGATTTTTTCCTGACTAAGAACTCACCAGATTTGAATTGCCGAGATGTTACGCAAAGAAAGTTTAAAGTGCTGCCACCTGATCCTCATGGGTTTGACCGAGATGGAGATGGTATTGGGTGTGAGTAGTAAAAACCAGACTTAATATGATAACTCAGCGTCTCCTGTTGTGAGGAGGGCTGTAGGGCAATTGCACTGCTTAAAACTATGCACTCATGGATTCAGAAGTGAGCAAACCTGACATATTCAATACTCGCTGTGACCAAGTAAATGCAATATCTGCAATATTTGCAGTTTCGTGTGAGTTGTTCCCAATATTAAGCCAATTCTGTTTCCAGCCTTGCAGCAAGCCTTGAAGTTGATCTAATTCACTATTAATTTGGCTTTCTCGCTGGATCAAGGACAAATATAGTAAACTTTCGTCTAACAATACCGGAACTACTTCAAGGCTTGCACTTTTTTGTGACCAAGAGTTAAGACGTGCCAAAGTAGCGGCCAACTCTCCCAATTGTTGTGCGTGGGGTAGATTTAGAAAACTAGCTTCAATTGCACTCCAGTTGGGCATTATAATCCTCCCAGCAACTGCTGGGTAATTTGGGTGACTCGTTCTCGAATTTCGGGGGATCTAATTACCATACTACGGTTATTTTGGCTGGGGCGGATGTTGATGATTGACTCAAAGGCAATTTCCTGAGTGGAAGGAGACCAATCAGCACCCCAAATATCTCGTTGTCTGCTACCGTCTTTAAGCAACTCTTGTTCACATTCGTAATGGCGAACGCCACCACCTGCAATAACTTTGCGTTCGATATCTACTGCTATTTTAATAAATACCTCCCAAGTTTTCAGCATTTCTTTTATCTGTTCACTGGTAGCAGGCTCACGGATGATTAAAATCAATTGAAATTAGTCCTAATTAGCAATTAACAACGTCAACTTATACACTACTGGTTCATGCCAAACAAATGAAGATAGGCAATTGGTAATTTTTAGTTGCGCGTTGAGAACTCGGCTTGGGACAGTGAGAAATTTTAAGACAAACAGATACCTCTTAAATGTTGGCTTTTTCTCAAATGAATCTACCTATAATAATCTCATCATTCATAATCTATTTTTATCAATTATGGCAATAATTCAACTGATTGAACCCGAAGTTAAAGATTTAGGTGGGTTTACTGCCCGCCGGAGTCTGCCATATCTTAATCGCCAAATGGTCGGGGCGTTTATCTTTTTTGATCATCTTGGCCCGTCCGTGTTGCCCCCCAACAGAGGCATTGATGTGCGACCACATCCTCATATTAATCTTGCAACAGTAACTTACTTGTTTGATGGTGCTTTGATGCACCGCGATAGTTTGGGTACTGTGCAGTCAATCCAAGCGGGTGCAGTGAACTGGATGACGGCGGGCAAGGGGATTGTACATTCAGAACGATCTCCGGATCATGACCGCTATAACGAAGCCAGCATTCATGGAATTCACCTTGCCTGTAGAATACGAAGAAACAGATCCAAGGTTTACTCACTATCCTGCTGAAACTCTTCCGACCTGGGAAGAGAATGGCGCTATCATCAAACTCATTGTTGGACAAACACGCTTCTATACCTCACCTGTGAAAGTTTTCTCACCCATTCTTTATTTAGATGTGGTGCTGTCTGCCGATGCTCATTTCATTGTCCCCAATGGTTATTCTGAGAGGGCAGTATACAGTGTCACAGAAGGGTTAAACATTAATGATGAACCGCTAGAGCCATATCGCCTCGCCATTTTAGAGCCAGATAATGAGATAAAGGTTTCTGCTGTCGCTGCTGCTCGATGCATTATTATTGGTGGTGAGCCATTGGGTACACGCTACAAATGGTGGAATTTTGTCTCTAGCCGAGCAGAGCGAATAGAGCAAGCTAAAGCTGATTGGCGCGATCGCCGCTTTGCAACCTTGCCAGATGAAACAGAGTTTATTCCACTACCAGAAGTGGTAACAGAAGCTAATCCCTTCTCCTAGTAGCAGGTCTGAATTCCTCACTTTTTTATTCTAAATTCTGAATTCTTTTTCAATCTTGTAGCTGTTCGGCTGAACCAAAATGATCACGCAATTAAAGTAGCTTGCCACTCTCACAACACCGTTCAAATTTACAAGTGATATACAGCTATACAGCCGTGAGTTCACCAACAGCTACAGACAATTCATCGGTGTTTCTCAGTAATTAGTTGTTCTGGTGCTAAAGCGCCAAGTCAAGATTATTGCAGCGAGGGTTAAACCAATAGCCAATCCCCACCAAAGACCAATAGCTCCATAGCCCGACGTGATTCCGAAAGTATAACCAGTGAATAAGCCAACACACCAATAAGCAAAAATTCCAATCAACATAGGGATTCGAGTGTCTTTGAGTCCGCGTAATGCTCCCGCAGCAGTAACTTGCACACCGTCAACTATTTGAAAAATCGCCGCGACTCCGAGCAATTTCACTGCCAGGGCAACCACCTGTGCATTGTTTTGGTCGTTAATGTCAATGTAAAGAGAAATAATTGACTTTGGCACAAGCCAAAATGCAATGGCTGCTACAGCCATAGATAAAGCTGCAATGGCAATGCCTACATATCCAGCCAGACGAGTGCTAGCGAGGTCATTTTGTCCGGCTAACTGCCCAACACGAATTGTTGTCGCAATAGAAACGCCCAGCGCAATCTGAAACGACATAGAAATAGTTTGTAAAGCAATTTGATGAGCAGCAAGGGCATTTGTTCCTAATTGCCCGCTCAAGAAAGTGACGACAGTGAACAGTCCTACTTCTACTGCAATCAGTCCGCCGATTGGCAGCCCAACCTGAAAAATCTCGCCAATGATATGGCGATGTTCTAAGGTAAAAGCTTTGTAAAATGAGGGTTGAAAAACACCATATACTGCAAATTGAGGTTGATTACATACATAAACTGTCAAAGCAACAAACATACTCCATAGTGAGAGTGTGCTTGCCCAACCAATACCAGCTAAACCCATCGCTGGAAAACCCAGCTTACCAAACATCAGCACATAGTTAGCAGCAATGTTGAGCAAAGTACCCAAAACTACAGTCACCATCACTAATTGCGGTTGCAACAGAGCAGAAAGAAAACTTTTAAGTACCGCAAAGCCTAAAGCAGGAATGAAACCCAGTGCGATCGCTCTTAAATAAGTCTGTGCTAATGCTGCTGTGTTAGCATCCTGCCCTAGTTGCAGGAGTAAACTACCTCCATTGCAAAACAGTAAAGTAATCGGTATTGCTAGTATCAGAGATATCCCTAATCCCAGCCGTACAATTGTCCCGACTTTCTCTTGATTTCCAGCTCCGTATGCTTGAGCAGCTAGGGGACTAACAGCAGAAACAATACCAGTAAACAGCAGCAGACAAAAGCCAAAGATACTAGCTCCTAAACCTCCAGATGCAATGGTCTGACTTCCTAGCCAGCCCATCATTACCGTATCCACAAAACCAGTCGCCCCCTGAGCCAGTTGTGCCAAGGAGAGAGGTATGGCTAACAAGAGGCATTTCTTGATTTCAGAAAACATAATAACCCGATGGAGAGAACAGAGGGTTTTTGAAAAATGTAAACCTGATGAGTGGAAATGTTGCTTTTTTGAACTAAAGTCTTTGCTATGCCTGCCATGTGCGTAAAGAGTGAAATACGGATTATATAGCAAGCAATCGCTTTGGTTCAATTTTTGCTACTAATAGTTGCAATTATCCATTATATTAGTCAATAAATAGTTGCATAATATGATTAGTCAAGAAGAACAGCCAGAGGTCACAATGATACCGCTAACAGAAGTAGGATCTATTAAATGGACAGATGCACGTGGGCAGAAAATGCGTGAGTTGCGTGGCGATATACCGTTAATGGCTTTAGCCAAAAGGCTTACTGAATTTGAAGTAGATATTTCTCGCCAGTACTTGAACAGGATAGAAACAAATACAGAGGTCAAAAACGTTTCCCCAGAACTCATTACTGCTTTGTGTCAAGTATTTGGCTGTACTTTAGCCGAATTACTATGTTTGAAATCAACCAAGATTGTGCAACTAGGGATTGACAACTGTAACTAAAAGTTGCACAATAATGCTCAAGGAGAGCAAGCTGCTTTCCTCAAACACGAAATCCGAGAGCAACTGAATCAAAACTGAAGTGCCGCCGGGAAAAGTAGCCGGAGCTAACCCGGAGTGGCCGGAAGTAAACTTCTAATGCTGAAGCCGCCGGAGAGATTCCGATGACCTACCAAGTCTGAAAACTGGTTGCAAAAAAAATCAAGATTACAGAAGGCGATCGCTACTCCTCAGTAAGTGATCGCCTTTTCAATGGACACCACATGGCTGCACAGAGGACACGGCAACATCCCAACATCTTCTCTACAGCTTAGTGATATCTGGTGTTTTGACATCAGCTGATACGTTTCAAGAGTGGAATATTTTCATGAGGCTTCGCCAATTCTAGATTGAGAGTGTTGTGCAAGCACAACAACTTGACACAAAAACAGAGGCGATCTCTTGACCTGATAAATCTGCGATCGCCTTTATTACCTAATTAAGGTTTTAAAATTATGCCACAAGTTGCAACAACTGTAACCCCTTGCGTCAAAGTTGAAGAATTAAGAGTAGTAGAAGTCTGCTTTGGCTGCCACGAATATTACGCTGATGACAAACTGATAGCCAGCATCACCTATGACCATGACCACTTAACGCAACGCTGGGTAGTCATGGTCAATGATGAAGAACTCCATCGTGCTGCTACCCCAATGCTTTGCCATCGCTACATCTGCTGGGAGTATAAAGCCGGCTCACTACCAGTGCAAGAGCAAGAAGCTCCAGGCGCGACAACTGGGAATGAAATCATGGTTCAGATTGCTGACGAGTGTGAAAAGTACGGTTTTGAAATCCTAGACGATGGTATTTACTACCAAGACCAGAAGCTTGGTCAAGTAGGCTGCACTAACGGCAGATGGTGGGTCACAAGAACTTCGTCAGAACATCAGCAGAAAGTCCCGTGTGACTCTGCTCTTGATGCGGTGTGGTCGTTGTCAATGACTCAACTAACCTGTTGCGAAGACTTGCTAGATAGACCATTCGAGACACTAACGGTTGAAGAATGGCGAAGGCTAGTGGAATATCAGCCAGAAGTTAGTAGTGGTGTAATTGCTCATCAGCAGCCAAAAGCCCTCTGTCTTACTAAAGGGTTTGGTTAAAGTAGCTAGGAAGAGTACGAAAACTGAAAAGCCAGATACCTGTCTGGCTTTTTAGTGTTAACAGGATATGGTAATGTTTGAATAGTATCAGATAAATATCTTTACAAATACTGATACGCATCATATATGCAACGGCATTTTACGCATTCAATCTAGATATTAGTAAAAGCCTCATCTAAAGAGCGAGATGGGGCTTGTTTAACTTTCTTGCACTGTTACTGTAAAGCAATTATGCAGTTAACCAATATTCCATTAGACAGAATAAACTGCGATGTAGCACTGTTAAGCGTAATAAATAATACAGCTTTTTCTAAGTCACAAAATACTAAGGGCAGGATATACAAACACATTTAAAAACAATAACTCTAATAAGGCTGCGCCAAGCATCGATGAAAATGTATTGGTATTAAACACATGACTCCTCAAGAAACATCAGAATTATTTGCCCTCTTGATGCGCCAAGAAGAATTACTCAAGCAGTTGGTCGCTTCAATCAATAAACCGAAACTGGGATTGCACTCTGATGCTGGCAGTTGCAAAATCTACTGCAATCGTCATAACAAATCGTTGTGGTATGTGCTATCGAATAATGAACCAGTTGCGATTACCCAAACTGCTTTAACTGGATATCTGCGAGAACTGAAATTTGATAAGAGCGACAGGAATGGGGAAGAAAAGTGCAAATTGTTGATTTCAATTCAAGCAGACAAACTCTACATCTTAGAAAGCGGCTATGATACGCACTTTTCAAAAAGCATATTAGCAGCCGTTGCCTTGTTGACTCCACAACAGCTTTATTCCCCAGTGACAATTCAACCGCAGGCAGGGGATAAGGGAACTGTGTTGTTCTGTCGCGTGTGGGTAGGGTCTGAGCTAATCATGGCTAACTACAACGAGCAAACGGATTGGCGAGAAATAAGTAAACAGGCTTTAGCTGTTACGAAAGCTGCGAATGAAATGGTGTTTTAAGCAGAAAATCTTAATAAAAATAGGCGGAAAAAATCCGCCTACTTGGGTGAAAAATACTGCTTAAGAACCGATTATTGCAGATTACTTGAGAACCTATTTAAAGTTATGTCTTAAGTATGAATTCATCAGTTAGTTATAAATAGGGTTTGTAACAAATTTTACTATCAGTTGCTCAAACCTTATCTACAGCTTACTGTGCTGTGTATTCATTACCCAAAATAATCTAATGACAACAACAATTGTTCATCCAACTGTCGAAAACTTACAACAGTTTTCTGACTCATTTGACTTATCCAAGCTGTTGAAATCTGAGGGAGTTTTGCCGTGGCTTTTGGCTAACGGTTGGAACTATGACGACAAGACACGATTAATTGCAGACATTGTTGACGAGTCCACGAGTCTTGATGAAGTTTGGGATTCATCAGAGTTTGATTTTAACGCTTTACCAGATGAAGAGAAAGCAAAACTTCATCAAATCTTCGAGCATTTCTATCTGTAATCCTCTGTCACTTTCAACCACTAATTAATCAAAAGGTAACAAAAATGCAAGCCACAATCACACTGACACGCTCTCTATCTCAACCTCTTTTTACTATAGGTCAGCGTACCCAACAGGGAAAAATTATTGGTATCAATTATTCGACTCAAAAGAATCGTCAAGGTTGGTACTATACAGTATTAGTCAATGAAACTACTGGTCAAGCACTAAATTTACTGGAAACACAAATTCATCTCCTAGCAGAGCAAGAAAAAGAAGCCCAAATCCTAGCTGAAATTGATTTACACTTGCAACGGCTAGCGGTTCTTCAAGAAGAGTTGAATACGGATTTGGAAATCCGTACTCCATTTGGTACAATTCCTGCGCCTATCTCTCTGACCCCTCGCTCACCTAACGGCACATCCAGATTATCCGAGCCAAGGAAAAAAAGACTTACTGCTTAACAAGAGTTGCTCATATTTGTCAAAAAGTGGGAACTGAAATCTCTATAAAGTTCCCACATAATTACCAAATGGTAGCAATAAACTATAGCACACTCTACAACAATTGCTGCAAATGAGTAAAGTACAACAACACGAATCAGCTTGGAATGCACTGATGGGGTTAGATAAACGCCATTATGTAGCTACAGGATTTTATGCACTTGGCGACGCTTATTTAATAAGTGGAAAAGACCCCAAATACAAAAATATTATTGTTCTTGTAGAACATCGGCAGAAAACACAAATCAATCATTGGCAATACCAGTGCAAGAAATCCGAATGCTCTCAGCAGCCGACAATCACAACTAACGGTGACGATGGTAACGGGAATTTGAAACGGAAAGCTCCATCACTTAAGGTTTACAACTAAACAAGAGAGCGCAATTGTTGAAAGTATTTCTGGGCAATCGCTACGCTGCTTAGAGATTGAAAGTATTTACTAAATCAGGAGAACGAAAATGGAACTTAATCCTGTTTACGAGCCAAGGCTATTAAATCCATCAAAGGTTTACCAAATTGATGGAGGGTTATATCAGTATTTGCGTCAATCAGGTACTAGTACTAATCCTCGATATGTCTTTGGTCATTTACCTACCCCAGGACACAAAAAGAAATCAGATATAGTTTTAAATCGGACTAAATTAGCAATCCGTTGTCAAGAAGTAGTAGGGATGTCTGCCTCGACTTCTGCGCCTGGAGATAACTCTGAACAACTTCAATTATTTTGAAACAGAATACAGAATTCAGAATACAGAATTCAGAATTTAGTTAAGAAAAGCATTTCAAGCTATTTTAATTATTTCTGAATTTTGATGAAATCTGTTGACTTATTTGTGACCTAGAATTCAGTTTATTCTGACTTCTGACTCCTGAATTCTTCTTTTAAAGTCATGTCAATTTATAAACCACCTGTTGTCAAACGACCCATTAAGTTACAAAACAATGGGTCTACAAAGATAGTTTACCGAACTATCAAAAACATTCATCGGCTAAAAGATAGTCAAGAGTTAGGAACTGCAACTATCAATCGTACATCCTATATGGTTCGGAAATCAGGAACTTATTGGGTTGTGGTCTAGCTTCCAACTATGGCTTTGCAAGAGAGCTTCGCTACACAAGAAGTGAAAAGTAATAATTGGAGAATTAACAGAAATGGTACAAGCAATTGATCACGCTGCTACTTCAAACTTTCTAACTGATGCAGTGGTTGAACGTCATAATTTCTCGCAGTTGAATAAAACCCGTATTCGGTTTCGGATTCAGTTAAAGAAAAGTACAAAATCTGCTGCACCTAAATGGGCTGATGTCTTAAAAGGTGAAGTCTCTGAAATTGAATCAGACCTTGTGAAAGTAACGAATTCCGAAGTTGGGCTCAGAGGTATCAAGGTATTCAAGAAGTTGGACGAAGCCGCCGCCCAACTCAGACAAGAGATTGCTTCTGTGCAGGAGTGGATGTCATCTGATACTGGTGATTGGGTTTGCCCAATTGATTTAGCTCCACTTGTTTGGAGTCAACTTCTTAATATCAGAGATAATATCGCCCCTGGACTGCGTAATCAATTAAAAGTTGATTACGAAGCAGGACTTCTCGATTATCAAGAGCGGATTGACCAGTTCCTCTCACTTAACACTTGGGAATTACCGCAGTCCAAGCAAGAATCAGTAAAAGCCAACTTGCTTCGAGCCTTCCCTACTCTGACTGACCTTGAAGACTACTTACAAGTAATCATAGGTCGTCCAGTGATTATCCCAGCACTGTCTGAGCAACTGAACCAGCAGCAAGCCGAATGTCTAGACCAGATTACCAAGTTCATCCAACAGTATGACCAAAATCTAGAGCAGCGGTTACGTGAATCAGCCCTCGCTGGTGGTGAACAACTTGCTGCTCAATTACTCGAAGAGTTGGCTGATTGGGAACCAGGAAGGAAACCGGTTCTCTTTAAGAAAAAAATGCAACGGCATCTGATGAAGGTTCAGGTGTTACTGGCAAACGCTGATCCTCTTGCTGGCAGCAGCTTGGAGGCGATGATGGCGCACTTGGATTCAATTGTGAATGATCCGGCGATTGAGTCCAAGAATCTAGGTTCAGATACGCGCAGTCAGTTGCAGCAGAAGATGGATTCTATCCGCACCAAGTTGTTAGATGAACAACGTAATCTCCAACAGTTAGCAACTGGCGACGTAGGCTTGTCAAAAGCTACCGTCATGTCGTTCAAGTTCCGGTAAAAAAATAGTCTTGGGCGAGAGTGTATTCGCTCAAGACTAATGAATTTGATGATTAAAAGTGCCATATTCACTTCAAAAAGAATATCGCACTTTTACTATTATGAGCAAAATTCCATGTCACATTTTTCTAAAATTGCAGTCCAGTTTAAAGACCAATCCTGTTTAGTTGAAGCCCTTCGACACTTGGGCTTTTATCCCCAAATCCACTCTTCTCCAGTTAATTTGTATGGTTGGCGAGGAGACAAAAGAGAGGAAGTTGCTCACATAGTTGTACCTCGTGAGCAGATTAGTCGTGTCAGCAATGATTTAGGATTTTGGTTCAACGGTACAGATTATGAATGTTTAATTTCTGATTACGACCGACACAATGGACAAGCCTTTTCAGGTGTTGGCTTAGGCACACAGTTTATCTCAAAATTGCGACAACATTACATCAATTTGTATCTACCATTAGTAGCTACGCAATTTGGAGGTGAAATAGTAGAAACCGTGACAAATGGTTCTGTTACTACTGTTCGAGTCAGCCTACAAACTCAACAACATACTAGAAAATAAAATGTCACACTTTGCAACCGTTAAAACTAAGCTTGCTAACCGTGAATGTCTGGTCTTGAGGGGGGACAAAAAGGGCTAGAATGCAGATAAAATAAGCCTCATAGCCCTTTCTCCTTGTTGATAATACTTACGCTTATTAGGAGCTAGTGTCATTAACTCAGCCACCAATTCATAAGAATTTTCCATGAAATCGACCCAGTTAGACCCATATAATCCAATATAAAAACTGCTATGACGGCGAACTGTCCGCCCAGATTCTTTAATTCTGCCTACATATTTTTGAACACCCATGCGTTTAATTTTTTGACCAGATATAGTTGCAGCCGTGTATGCAAGTGAGATTAATAATATTAGGGAAATTAGCCTTTGACCTGATACATTAGTATCTTCTAAATTATAACCACCGCTTTTAAAATCTCTAAACATTTCCTCAATATCAAAACGTTGTTTATAAGCCTTAATAGCCGAATCTAAATCATCTAAATTAGTCAGAATAAACCAGCCCTCTTCCGGCGCAACTCCAAAACGTTTCCGTTTCCATTTAGTAGCGAGATTAAAGCTAACAAACCCTTGAGATTTCGTATATTTAATACCTTGGTAAAAGAAGGAAAGACCAGGTGCTAAACCCAAATCTCTTAATTGCAGCCAAATTTCTGGTTCTATTTCTATAAATGCGTCCTTTTTTAAGCGTAAGCAGAAATATACTTTCTGCTCTGTGAGCCAGTTAGCCAACTTTATTGAACAAAATTCTCGGTCTCCTAACACTACAATTTTATAATCCTTGAAAATCGGTAATGCTTTTTTAAATACTGCTTCTTGTTCATCAAAATTACTTGAGCCTAACTTGTCTAATAGCTCAAAATATATTGGGATAGACCTTTTGTCCCAAACCACGCTAATCATTAATAGATTAATGCATCCCCAATTAGTCCGATCTATAACTACATAAATAACTTCATTTAAAGGAAAATTTATTTCTAGCCAGCTTTTGATAATTGGAAACCAAATTTCTTCAACATTGATGTAATTTAAAGATAAAAATCGCTGAAGTTTTTTCCTTCTACTTTCAAATAGTATTGGTATTGGTAAAGCAGTCGCTAGCGCCTCAAGGCTAACAGTTTTAATAGATTGTAATAAACAGATAAGGAGTTTTAGTAATAAGTATTCAGTACGTCCAAGCTCTCGCTTGAGGTGTGTCTCGTAGAATTCTGGTAATATTATCATTAAATAGAGCTTATTGCGAATGAATGCTCTTTTTGTTTTACCACAAATTGCTACACTCGTTGCCCTATATCTATTTCAGGGTATTTCGTATCCCCTCAAGATGTCTGGTACAAGCTTTACAGGATTTGAACCTCGCACCGCAAGTACATGAAACAGCACAACCACTGCGAGGTTATTACGGTAGCTCCCAGGGAAGGAGTGCTGAAATTATCGTATCTGGTCGCACGATTAAAGCCCGTGCAGACATTGGATTCAAGTGGAATCAAGAGAGTAATGTGTATGATGTGATACACGATGCCTACGAGACAGACCCTCGTTTAGGGCAAGACTTCTTTAGTAACAAGTTAATGCTGGCTTATGGACAACGGATGGTTCGTGCCAAGGCTGTCGAGCTTCAGCAGCAATTTGGAGACTGTGCGATCGCTGAAGAAACCAACGGGGCTGTGCAAACCCTACGCCTAACTTTCGCCGGACATCAGCAACAACAGCAATATACAAGGAGATAACGCATGGAACGTTCAATATTGATTCATTTTGATTCAGTGACAGGTGAAGTTCGTGTGGAGGCTGAGGGATTTGACGGAGTGAGTTGTTTATCAGCTACGCAACCGTTTGAATCCGCACTTGGAGTTGTGGACGAAGGCGATCGCATTTATAAAGACGAAGCCCAAACCCAACAACTTCGGGCTACGAACAGCAGCCAAACCAGACTTAGACAGTAATAAGAAAAGGGGAACTGCGACTATTGCCAATGGCTTTGTTGTCGTGGTTCTCCCAAATAAGAGATTTTATGTACCTACCAAAAGAATACCCTTTTATCCATGTATACGCCCAGCAAAAACCACGCCAGCCCGTGATCATCAAAGCTAATACTGAGGGTTTGTGTGTATTGATTAATGCAATTGTAACTGCAATCGCTCAACCAGAGCGCAATGGTATGGCTGAGGTTTTTGACGGCGATGCCGAAGTCTATGAGGTAATCGTGAGACTGGTTAATACTCACGATGAACTCTCTCTAGTTCCTTATGAGATTGAAAAACAATGAAACTCTCAAATTTACTCTCCACGCTTGATTCACAAATCCCCATTGCAGCGCTTGATGTACTGTCGCCCGACGAAGCAACGATTATTCAGTGGTTAACTACTGAAGCTAACAACAAGTTAAAAAGTCCAGTGTTCTTTTGGAACCTCGGTGTTTCTAGTTTAGAACAGTGTTTGATTGCGTCGGATGGTGGCTTGATGTTTAAGCCAGTAGCGGAGTATAAGAAACCACCACACGCTGACCCGCTGTTATATGTATTTGATTACATTGCAAATTTTAGTGGTGATGGAGTCTTTATTCTCGGAGATATTCACTCGTTCATTGGTAAGAATTCGCCTTCGTTATCCTGGGAGATTGTCAGTAAGGTAAAAAATCTCTACCATCGCCTCAAGCCAACTGGAAAACGCATTGTGCTGCTGGGGCAAAACATTCAACTACACGAGTCACTCATACGCTTAATTCCTTACTGTGAAGTGCCTCTCCCCAGTGTTGAGCAGGTAAAAGAGCATATTAATTGTTACTTGTACGACCTGTGGGAATTAGCTTCTCAAATTGATGAGCCTTTTAAGTTGAATTTAACCAATTCCGATCAAGAAACCCTTTCTCGCGCAGCTTTAGGACTGACCTTGGAAGAGATTAGTGATTTCTTACGCCTGACGGTAAAAGAAAAGCTGACCGACGATGGCATTGTTGTTGATGCCGACTTCATACCCAAGGCTGTCGAGTACAAAACTCGACTATTGGCTCAGATGGGTATCGAGTTGGGTAAACCTGCCAGCGTACCATTCGGCGGTTTGGATTTACTGCGCGAGTGGTTACAAAAACGGCGGCGGCTGTTCACAACTGAGGCGCGTGAGCTGCATTTGCCGCAACCCAAAGGTGTGCTATTGGCTGGAGTTCCAGGTACAGGTAAGTCAATGGTTGCCAAGAATATTGCTAATATCCTGAATTTACCACTACTCCAGCTAGATATAGCCTCAATGCTAGGTTCTTTAGTTGGTGAATCTGAGGGGAATGTTCGCCGCGCACTCAAAACAGCCTCAGCGATTGCACCTTGCATAATTTGGATGGACGAGCTTGAAAAGGCTCTGTCTGGAAGTGGCGACACCAGCGGCGTTTCACAGCGAATCCTGGGGAACATCCTCACGTTCATGTCTGAATGTACAACTGGTGTGTTCGTTGTGGCCACTTGTAATGACCCATCTGCGCTACCTCCTGAACTCAAGAGAAAAGGACGTTTTGATGAAATGTTCTTTGTTGATTTGCCGACAGAACCGGAACGAGTCCAGATTCTAGGGATTCATCTGCAACGCTTTGGCATCACTGTTGAATCGGAGTATTTGGAGGCGATCGCCACCAATACTGCAAAGTTTTCAGGCGCAGAACTGGAGACGCTTGCTGCTGAAGCTGCACTGTTGGCGTTTGACGAAGGTAGACCACAGCAAATCACACTTGGGGATTTAGAAGCCTGCCGTCAAACCATTACCCCGCTTGCTATTCAGGATGCGGCGGCGGTGGAACGAATGCAGGGTTGGGCGGCTACCGCACGACGGGCAAGTAGTCCTGTTGAAATGACAGCGAAAACTCAATCGTTACGTGCTGCCAAATTCCGGAATATGAACTGATGAGAATAGCGATTGCTTCATAATATTAGAAGCGATCGCTCTGTTAAATGCAAAAATTAAGTTTAGGAAATAAATGAGCCAACAAAATCCAAAGATTTCGCTCCTCAAAGAATTCGTATCAGACGAACTTCTAACAGTAGCGCAGCAACAAATCCCACAAGGAAAATCTCAAGAATATTATAGAGGGTTGCACGATGCCTTTTCTCAGTGTGCTAAAATCCTTGCTTCTTTGAATTCAAAAGACCAAGCTTTAATGATTGCAGCTTTATTGATTGAATTGGAAAAAAAGATAACACTTGATTAGTGTTGCTAACCTCTTCTACTGCCGTAAAACCAATACAGAGCGGCGTTGTTACTAAGGAGAGGGCGGCTACTGCAAGACCCGCAAGTAGTCCTATTGTACAGACGGCGAAAACTCAATCTTTGCGTGCTGCCAAATTTCGGAATATGAACTGAGTGAAAAGCGGTCGTTTTGTAGAGAGCGACCGCTACGCCAAAACAAAGTGAATATCAAATATTCACCTGCTCACTAATAACAGCATTAAAATTATGGAAATATATCTTGTTTATGTTGACGCTGCCAACAACAGCAACAAATTCTGGTCAGCTAAGGTTGAAGGTAGTCAGTTAACAGTTCAGTGGGGACGAGTCGGCTACAACGCTCAAACCAAAATTCATTCCTTTAATAGCCATCAACAAGCTGTTTCTAAATACTACAATCTCTTAGCCGAGAAGAAAACGAAAGGCTACCGCGAAAGTCAGCCACAAATAGCTACAAGTGATGTTTACGAAATTGAAAGAGCTATTGGATTGCTTAATGGGTTGCGCTCTTATGTTGTTAATAGGAATTTTGATGAGCATTATATTCAAATGCTGAATCAATACTTAAAAATTGTACCCACACCATTAGGGATGCAAATTGATCCCTACACAATATACCGCACTGTTGCAGATGTGGATCATCAGCGAGAGTTACTCAAATCACTGCTAACGACACCTGCACCACAAGTTGCTGCGGTTGCTGTTGCTACTACTACTGAACCAACTGAAGAACCCAAGGTTGTCAGTCTCAAGACCATCAGCAAGAACTTCTGGCGGCATTTGTAAACGAATTACCATCAAACTTTTTGATGAGTTTGGTGGTAATCATTAGTAAGAACATGAAAGTTACCAGCTTTTCAATTCAAACTTATGCTTTGTGAGAATCTATGTAATCTATAGCTGCTTGTACTGTAGAAACTTTTTTAGATTCTTCATCAGGAATTTCGACGTCGAACTCCTCCTCCAATGCCGCTATCAATTCTACAACATCCAGTTCGTCAGCGCCTAAATCTTCAACAAAACTAGCACTTGGGGTAACTTCCTCTTCTTTTATACCTAGTTGGATACTAATGAGCGACTTGACTCTTCCCTCAATATTACTCATAGATTTTTACACACTATATAGACCAAATATTTGAAGTAAAGCTTAGTTATGAGAACTCACTCTACCCCACTGAAAGATTACTAAGTTCTGAATTCTGCATTCTTCTTTAAGTCTTTCACACCTATTAATATCACTTACTACTTTTAGAATACAAGGACAGTTAAGACAGTTAAGACAGTTAACTATCAAGCATAAAAATATTAAATAACAGCTTAATTGCCTAATACTAAATTAGTATGTATTTCTCCGTATGCAGGGAGTTGACATAAAGACTCCAACTTATTCCTGCATCGTCAACCGCCGCATAATTTGGGCCAACACCACAGCCTCACCCAGGGAGCGCTCCTCCCGACATCCCCAGCACAATCTGCTGTTGCTTCGCCCACTCAAAAGGAAGGAGCGATCGCCTACGGTGATGATACTATTAGCGAAAATATTACAAACGCATAAACAAAAGTATTACAACTCAAAGCTGCAACGATAGATTGAAGGTTTGAGCTTACGTAATACCCTAGAATACAACTATGTATTACATTCATCAACAGTATCAGTATGGGCGGCGGAAAAACTCCCCTTATGAGTATCTGTGTTGTTATAAGTTCCTCAATGTGATGAAAAGTATAACCTCAAGTTAGCGCATGAGATTTCCATAAAACCTTATAATTGGCACCGTCACCTTCAAACTTAAGTTCTAAATTTCTGTTGTCTTCTAAACATTCAACTGGCACGTCAAATTCTGAAAGAAATTTTTTCACTGATGAATCACCTGCCACATAAAATTTACTGTTAAACCCGATAAAATCATCTGGATCGCCAATAGCAATCAGAAATAGTGTGAGTTTATCTGCGAGACTTAGTTCCAAAGCCTTCTGAATATGTTGTGTTGCCTCATTTATTGCTTTAGCAGGATCAGTTATATCAAATTTCCCGTCCTCAATCATTTTTTTAAACTCATCAAAAATAGCTTGCTCAAGCTTACTCATCAAATTTATGATGTCCTTAGCTCTTGTGTTATCACTTTCAAGGCATACTCCAAGAAAACCAATGATTTCTGGAGCCTTATTATTATCAAATATGTCTGCTTCGCTCAATAGCTTAACATCGGGGAAAATTAATTCTCCCATGTCTTTTGGAATTGTTGCTTTATCTCTTGTGTCTATACCCGATGCCCAACTATCGTTAATGAACTGATGCCAGAATACTTTTGTTGAACCAGGAACTTGAAAGGTTGACCTGACACCAAAAAAAATAAAATATGGCTCATCACCGTTACTAAGCCCAGATTGTTCCTGAGCTTTAATAACTTCTAGAGTATGGAAACGAAACCTCCATTTCGGAGGAGACTTAACTATTGGTACTGTCGTGCTGTAATAAAGCCAAATATAAGCTCCTCCAGATCCTTCATTTATATCTTGTGGAATGGCTATCCATCCTGGAATATTTGGAGGAGAACTTTGATCACCAGCAATCACTTGAACATTGATAATAGCAGGCTTGTTACTTTCTCCAGTTTTCCACAACAGATAAATATGTTTACCACCTGCTCCTTGATTTAAATCTGTCGAATCCCAAGACCACCCTTGCGGGGGATTAGACTGTGCAGAATCATAAGATTTGACATCTACAGAAGTAATAGGAGGTTGCCCATCTATACTTTGATATCCAAAATAGATGAATTTTCCTCCAGCATCTTTATTCAGGTCTGTTGTCAGAAAATCCCACCCAAGCTCATACGAAGGTTCTGAATCATCGTTAGCCTCAATCTTGAATTTAGTTATTGCTTGGCTCATAATCTTATCTACCCTAATTTGCAGTTTTTATTAGAGGTTGTTTGAATAGTTTTACTGCTTCAGCTCAAAAGTTTCTAACTTCACAATTAAGTCATCAAAATCTTGATCTCCACCACCGTAAGTATCTTCAAAACCGTATTCATTAGCTGATATGACTTTGACATGAGATTTGCCATCAGGATTAGCAGCAGTATTGAAGAAGTAAGCTAAAGGAGGAACAGAACCCTGATTTTGCGGGTTTTTCTCTAAGAATGAAGTCGGAGTACCGTTAGCAATCAGAAAAACACTATATGTTGGCCCACCCGGTAAATCGTACTCAAAAGTTTGTCCTTTTGTATATGAACCTTGGTCAGCACCTGATAGTGGAATCCGATTTGTCACTACTGTTTGAGCGTAATTAGACTCTCCTGGTTTGGCTCGGGCAACACTTCCATCATCATTGATTGCAAAGATACCAAAGCTATTGTTATAGCTAATATTGCCAGGAATATTGACTGTTATCTTAACCTTATAGGTTTTACCTGCTTGGGTAGTGATCGTTCCATTATTAGAGATAGGTGGTAAGTCAGGTGGTGTTTGCTTTGCGTTGCCCCATTCGACAGCAGCATCTACACCATCAGCAAAAGCTTCCATTCCAGGCCAGTAGTTGTTATCCTTAATTGACATTGGATAACCCGCATCAGCTTTATCCTCTGCGATATCGTAGCGAATATATTGATTGCCTTTAAAGAAATATGCTTTTCCATTGCCCCAGTTGACAACAGCATCTACACCATCAGCAAAAGCATCCAACCCAGGCCAATAGTTGTTAGCCTTAATTGACATTGGATAACCCGCATCAGCTTTATCCTCTGCGATATCGTAGCGAATATATTGATTGCCTTTAAAGAAATATGCTTTTCCGTTGCCCCAGTTGATAACAGCATCTACACCATCAGCAAAAGCATCTAATCCAGGCCAGTAGTTGTTATCCTTAATTGACATTGGATATCCCGTATCAGCTTTATCCTCTGCGATATCGTAGCGAATATATTGATTGCCTTTAAAGAAATATGCTTTTCCGTTGCCCCAGTTGATAACAGCATCTACACCATCAGCAAAAGCTTCCATTCCAGCCCAGTTACCTTTAATTGACTTTGGATAACCTGCATCAGCTTTATCCTCTGCGATATCGTAACGAATATATTGATTGCCTTTAAAGAAATAGGCTTTACTGTATACAGATGTATCTACCATGATTTGAACTCTACTTTTTGACAAAAAACTTCCTTCGATGGCTGCAATAGTTTTTAATATTGCAAAATTTTCTGAAGAATATAAGGACAGTTAAGACAGTTTCTAGCCATCATTCTAACAATCATAACACTTTATCTGCTTGATAATACATTGATATCGCGGTTATATATGCAGATAGTTGACATAGTGAGCAGTATTCACTTCTACATCAGAAACTTCCCTATCATCTCGGCTAACGCCACAGCCTTACCATGCGGCGTGTACAAAATTATTTTGTAACAAGCTCTAAAGCACAGATTAAGTTTTGCCGTTCTAAATAATCAAGTACTTGCTTAACACATTGCTCAACGGTAAATTTATCAGTTTGACAGATAATCTCTGGATTTAATGGTTCTTCATAAGGATCAGAAATGCCAGTAAAATGCTTAATTTCCCCTGCTTTGGCTTTAGCGTAGAGTCCTTTCACATCACGGAATTCACAAACCGAAAGTGGAGCATCTACATAAACTTCGACAAAATTGGTAGAAGTTTTTTTGAGTTGCTCTCGAACTTCACGGTAGGGGCTGATTGCTGCAACGATTGCAATTACGCCATTGCGACTGAGTAGTTCTGCAACAAAGTCAATACGACGCACATTTGTATCTCGGTCTTGTTTGCTAAAACCCAATCCTGCACAAAGATGGGTGCGAATTATATCACCATCTAGCACTTCTACTAAGCAATTTCTCTTTTGAAGTTCTTGGGCTATACCTTGAGCGATCGTTGTTTTCCCAGCACCACTTAATCCTGTCAGCCAGAGAATTGCACCAAATTGTTTCATACTTCATTTCAAATTAACTTTTTAGTCAGAATTCAGTCCTGATGAATAATTAAAGAATCAGGCTAAAATTTGATAAATCAATATCTTAATTTTACTGAAATTCTCATAAATTCTGACTCCTGAATTCTTACCTTTTCTGTTTAGTTGATTTTTTCGACTTAGAGCCATTTAAAGAGTCAAACAGTTCTGTATCACTCTGGGGTGCTAGAGGAATCTGTGGTTGAGCAACAATCACATTTGCTAGACTACTACTGGTTGGAGTTTCCCAGAAAGATAAGCTTTCATATTGAGCAAATAAATCAGGGGGTAAAATGGTTGCACGTGGTTGAAACTCGACTTTGGAGCGTACTTGATGCAGTCCTTCTGTATTCAGCCGACGGTCAAATTCGTTAGCTTCGTACTCCACATTAGTAAAGTCATGCTCGAAGGGTGATTCTCCCAGAAATTGATAAATCAGCGATAAGGTTTTATCGGGAGCTTGGCTTAAAATATCGTAGTCTACCAAAAGTAAAGATTCGCTATATTCACTGTAAAATGCTTCCTTGAGAGCGTTATAAGCAAACCCAACTAACCTACCCGATTGACTTAAAGCTTCGGTGCGCGTGTAAACGGTAGAACGTTCACCAGAATTATTAAATAAACGCGACACATCAAAAGCATTTTTCCGAATCAATCGTTCGACACTATCCATAATCCAAGCAACATTCCGCACGCAGCAAATCACTTTCGCATCGGGGAATAGCTCGTGGATTAAAGGCAATTTGCTACACCACAAGCGATTGGTATCAAAGATAACTGCTTTGTCTGCTTGCGGCTGATAGTAAGTTGAAAAAATCGTTCTAGTTAAAGCTTGTTTTTGTTCTTTTGTAATAAAAACTGAAAACTCATTATCTGCACTCATGGCTTCCAGCATACTGATGACTAGACCCCCAACAGGACTGCTCATACTGGCGTGAAAGCGGGGATTTTGTCGCAGCAAAGCTCCGAGTAAGGTGGAACCGGAACGGGGTAATCCAGAGATAAAGTGTAGTTTAGGTTGTGTCACTTGGATAATTCGTAGTTATGTAATAATTCAGCATCCAAAAGTCAGAATAAAGACAGGAATTTATCAAGGCATTTTTGCATGATTTTACACTCATTCAGGAGCCAGTTCGACTCCAATTCATACGCTCATTCTGACTCCTGACGAATGTATTCTGTTTGATAAATTACTCTAGCTAGGTGGTAATCACAAAATCGCTGGCAGTCGGTGTGAAGTTGCCTTGAAGCGTAGCAAATTTGGTCGGGTTTGTTAGACCACCAAAAAGACCGTCATCGACGTAGTACAAGCCTCGATCTTGGCGATTGTATATGATATTGGCGGCTCCCAATCCCTCAAAAAGATCGGTCACGAGATTGAGATTATCAACAACATCAAACTCATTATTTTGACTGAATCCATTGCCCACTGCACTACCAATGCCAGTAAAAGTGGATTTGGACAAAGCAATCTTATCCGTACCTTGCACAAAATCGCTGACAGTATCTAGTCCCACACCCGCAGAAGTAAACGCTTGTCCAGAGTTGAAAATAAAGCGATCGCTCCCAGCACCGCCAATCAGGGAGTCATTTCCCGCCCCACCATTGAGATTATCACTGCCAAGCCCACCGTAGAGGATGTCACTACCAGCACCACCGTTGAGGTTGTCGTTGCCCTGACCGCCAATCAAAATGTCGTTGCTGCCGAGTCCATTGATAGTGTCGTTGCCTGCACCGCCATCTAGAATATCGCTGTTGTTAGTGCCATTGATAGTATCATTACCAGCCTTGGAGTCAGTCACGGTGTTGACAGTGCCAAATACGTTGTCGTTATTATTGCTGGCTCCTGTATCATCGCTGGCGGAATTGCCTGAGTAGGTTGGCTGCGCCCCCTCAGAGACAACAGTCGGCAAAGTGGTAGGCATCCCTTGATTGTTATCGTTGGAATTTTCAGTGCGCTGCATGATGAACAATGCCCCTCCCAAGCCTTTACTGCCATTGCCTTGACTACCGCTATTTGCTGAATTGTTATTCAGATTGACTCCGTTGAGGGTGAGCTTGCCACTACGGATAAACATCGCACCTCCCATCCCTGCGCCGCTGCCGGCACCAAAGCCGCCGCCATAGCCGCCCTCGCCTAAGCGGCCGTAGCCGTAGGCACCGCCGCCGCCGTAGCCCCCGTTGCCGCCTCTTTCTCTGCCGTAGCCACCGCCGCCACCAAAGCCGCCGTTGCCGCCGTTGCGTGCGTTGCCGCCGCCGGCACCGAAGCCGCCGTTGCCGCCGGCGGCACCGAAGCCGTAGCCGCCACTATCGCCGCCTTTACCGAAGAATCTGTCGTTGCTGCTATAGTTACCACTACCACCATAGCCGCCATTAGTATTACTGCCAGAAGCAAACAATCCGCCGCCGCCGCCGCCGAAGCCGCCGTTGCCGAACATACCACCGCCACCATTGCCGAGGCCTTGCTCAGTGGTGGAGCCACCTTGCGCTAGGTTGTTGCTAAAAGTTACGTTGCTTAAAGAGACATCCCCACCGTAGATAAACATCCCTCCTCCCATTCCCGCACCGCCGCCACCCAAGCGACTATCCCCTCCTTTAGCAGTGCTGTTGGTAATAGTCAGGTCGTAGAATTTCACGTTTCCAGACTTGATGAAGAACGGACGCAAATCTTCATTGTCAGTTTGCCCATTATTGTTGGCATCGCCACTAACTGTCTTGTCGTTGCCGATGATCACGATATCACTATCAGGCAGCCTCTTCATTACGCTCGTAATTCTGACGTTCGTTTTCAATTCGATCGCGTCAGTCCCTGCATTGCGATTGGCTTGGAGAATGGCATAGCTGAGAGTGCCTACCGTGTCTCCGTTTCCGTTGTCGGTGGTTTGAGTGACTTGATACAGTGTCATCAGATTTAACCTCTTTGTTTAATTATTCGATAACAAATAGTTGAATTTCTTCGTTTGCTGCTCGAAACAGCAATATTGGCATCAAAAGCTAGAATTTATTCCCAATTCTGATTTCTAAATAAGTGGTAGAATATCGTGCAAAATCTATAAAGAATTCAGTCCTTCAGAATTCAGAATGACTGAATGCAATAAGTGGGAGAAAAGACCACAGACACAATTTAAGACCGCTAAATTTTTAATTTAGTGTTAGAATTCAGCACTCAGGTGGTCACTGAGCTTAGTCAAAGTGAGTCAGAAGCGATGCCCTGAGCTTGTCGTTCGCGAAGCGTCCCGCTCTTAAGGGTCAGAATTTAAAAGCAATGAGTGTATGATTTGTATATTGATTGAGAAGAATTTGACTAAAATTTCTAACATTCTGACTCCTGAAGGACTGAATTCTTCTTCATGCATTTGTTATTTGGAGCTTTCTAATCCTAACAAGTGAATTCTTCAAAAGTGATTCATTTAGATTGATAGTTGCTATGTACTAGCTACCAAGTTACAGGTTATCAACAGGATAAACAAGGGGTATTAGAAAATTCCCCACTAAACCCACTTTTCCTACTTCACTAAAACAGAAATATTGTTGTTGTAGCTAATTTTCTCTTAGAATCCCTGCCATCTTCAGCTTGGATATCCGCCACAGTCAAGCTTTTGACCTTATAGCGATGGCGGAACGCCAGCCGAAGGCGATCGCCAGTTTCCTTGTGCTATCACTCCTGCATCGAATATCGCCGCATCATCGAGAGCAACTCCACAGTTTCCCCTGACAGTACTTAGTGCTACAGCCATTCATAACAGTAATATTTTTTTCATTAAATGTATAATTTTATGCTACTTATGTATTACTCATTAACGTACAGCTAATACGTTGACGATGCAAGGACAGTTAAGACAGTTAAGATAATTCCGAAAAATAATTCATTAATGACTAATTTTTTGTTCAGTTCGCTTGAAAATTACTTCTGTTGATTTGTCTGTTCATTGACAACAGCATCGTCAACCGCCGCATCATTGAGAGCAAGTCCACCGCCTCACCCAAGGCGCGTATACACATCTGACCCTGACATTGCAATCATAATCCTCTCCTGCTTTGCCCACTCAAAGGAAGCAATCACATTAGATTTCTTATGTGCCGCCTCTGGCTTTAGCGACAAATACAACCTTTGGTGATTTGATTCCCTTACTTGTTCATAGTGCCTGTTTCAAAGCTAGCGATTGCATGAAGCACTGTTATACTGGGCAATAGCGCTACCCCTGCCAATCGACTAACACCCCATCCACAATCACAACACCCCACTGTGGAAACTTCACTAGCAATTTCTTGATCACTATCATCAGTGCCGGATCATCCCAGCACTCTTGCAAGAACCAAAAACCCGGATTTTGCCCCGAAGTGCTTGCCACCTTGAGTTTCTGCATACGCGACGGTCGCATATTTGACCTTGCGACAATCGCTTCATGCGACCATTTCTCAGCATTTGGTACAGGTACAGCGGCGGAACCTTTACCCTCACTTACCGCTTTCACTTCTCCAGCTAAAACTGAGTTTTCAGACATCACCCTAAGAGGTTGATTTAGTTTTACTTGATTGGGTGGTTTTTCATTCTCAGCAACGGGGGCGGCGGAATAATCGCTTTCAAGGCAGTCTTTCTGCTCATCACCAAAATCCCGATTTTCTCTTTTCAACAAAGTAGATCCGTTCTGTACAATATCCACTCTTTGTAGCAACGTGCAGTCCGTTGCCGTAGGCAATTCCACTTCATTCTCTGACACGTTTGCAACAAACTGAGGCGACGCGCCCCCCAAGGGCGCATTCGCCGTCTCTTCATCACACAAATTTTCCTTTTTCGTGTCAGAGACACACCTCACCAACTCTACTGAAGAGTTGGTGAGGTGTTCTTGAGCAGTTCGTGAGTGTTTTTGAAACCCTTGCTCTGACTGGGTTTTATCTGAAATAGATGCTTTATACAAAGCACGCATTTCTTTGGAGCCAGCATCTTTCTCTGAAATCTCAGCATTTAGTTCTTGTTTTAGAGAATCTGGTTGCTGATTAAGAGCATTAGTTTTCTCCCAAAATTCCTTCATCCGGCTGCCATGCAAATTCCGCACCATCCACCTAACAGTCTCCCGGCCATCCTGAATCGACTTATCCGGCTTAAAAATGAACAATCCACTTTCTGTTAGAATTTTCTTTGCAGAGATAAAAGTACTGTAGCTCAGGGCAGTAGTCAGCGGCATCCACCGAGAACCATAGGGGTCAGCCGTCCACGCCTCCTGCCACAATTGTGTCACTGATGGCTTTTGTTGCGATGCCCACACCTTTTACATTTTTATTTTAAACAATTGTTACCGTACAAAACTTTTTGAGTACCATTTGGAGCAAACCGGACACACCAACCCTGTGTTTTTACTTACCAATAACGGAAGGCTGTAGCCATCGTAAATATAATTACTGTCCCTAAAGTTGTTACCAGCAGAACTTGCCGCCAACGAATTGGATTTTTTGCCAACATTTCCTATCCTCTAAAGCTCTAGTTATAGTTCCCAAAAATAAAAAGCGATACGTGTGGTAGAGCAGCAGGTAACGGGAGCAGGTTTACTATCTAATGTGAGCTCCATTCAATTAATGTCCTCAGCGAGTAGGAATCAGATTAAATAATTACTAATAGATTTAGTGTGAAAAATACCAAAATCTGCAAGTTGATGAAATCGTTGTTAGCCTCTTAAAGCACCCATAAAAGGCAAGTTTTTGCTTCAGTTTCATGCTAGTGCTAGTGGGCTTGTCGGTTACATTGCAACAGAAGAAATCCAAGAAGCATGGAAACCGTAAGGAACGCGCCCAGGCATAATTACCCGCGCCATCGGTTCAGATGTGAAGTTTTGGGCATCAATAATCAGTAATTCAGACTGCTTGGCTACTGCATCCCAGATCATCGTTAGCAACCAACCATCGTCTTCAGCAGTTGCACCTGGACGAGGCGCAAACGCGCTATCACCACCAAAGCGCCCTCGACCAAATTCATGTACTTGAGTGCTACCAGTCTTCAAGTCATACTTGAGCAGACCATCTAACAAAAGTCTAGGTCTCATGTAAGTAGCTTGTCGAGATGCGTAGACGTAACGTGTCTTTCGCCCAGTCAGGTCATCGTTAATCCGAGGAAATTCCGTGGCGATATTATTGTTATTTAGCAATTCTTCTTTCACAACACCCGTTGCCAAATCGAGCCGGTATAGATATAGGCGGAAGTGTTCAAATTCAGTATCTCCCCCCTCACCATTGTCTTTCTGAGGAATAAAGAAATACGTATCGGGTGTCCTGGTGGAGATAAGTACAACTTCGTTGCCTTCCTCCCAAGCGTTAGCAACATGGTAGAGCATACAAGTCGAGATATTGAACCAGCGAATAGTTCGGTTATCACCGTGGCGGGGTACAATGCCGATGCGGCTGGGGTTTTGCTTTTCAAATTTAATGGGCAACTGATCCTGCATAATCCGCATAGGACTAAAGACAAGCGGCATATCCAAAAAAATGGTGTAATGTTCAGTGATGGCAAAATCGTGCATCATCACTGGCGCAGGTAGATCAATAGGTACGGTTCGCAACATTTTGCCATCTGCGGAAACAACGCTGTATTCCAGGTAAGGAGGAGTAATAGGTGCAAAGCCGATTACAATCATTTCACCCGTTTGAGCATCGACTTTTGGGTGAGCTGTAAAGGTAGAAGCAAGCTTACCGTCAAAGGTATGTACCCCAACTGTTTCTAAATCAGGAAGACGAATTTCATAAGGTGCGCCAGCTTCCCACAATGCCAGCAGTTTACCTGCGTGCCATATAGTCGAAGTGTTAGCAGTATTCTTCATTATCAAACCATAAGGGGCATCAAATCGAGGCAGATTCAGAAAACCAGGCCAAATTGCTTTACCTTGTTTTTGCTCAATTTCAAACCCCTCTGTGCGAATGTAGCGATTGCGGTAGCTGGCTTTGCCGTTGCTGATATTTACTCCATGAAGCATTCCATCTCCATCTAACCAGTGATGTAGTCCGATAGGCTCGAATTGGGGATTAGGGCCGTTGCGGAGAAATATACCATTCAGTTCTTGGGGTAGTTCACCAATGACGCTTAGGTTATCGGCAGTTATTTCTTCTTTGACAGGGGCAAAATTGTCAGTCAAATAAAAATCTGCTATGTCTTTTGCCAGAATATTAACTCTAGTAGTAGTGCTGAGGCGGCTCAAAATTTGGTAAGGTACACGAGCGTAGTAGCCAGTAACCGAAGGCCCTTTATTGACTATTGATGATCGCTCCATCTGTAAAACATTAGCTAGGAATTTGCTATCCATCAAAGCGCTCATGAATCGCCGATGCAAATTACTAGAGCGAGTACCAGATGGGGCTGCTGTGGTGATCACAAGGGTTTGTATGAGTTCCTTTTCTTTTGCATCTAATACACCATCGGTATACATCAACGAGTTGAGAGCTTCGTATAACTCCTGAAAACTTTTTTCATCAGGATAACTTCCCAAATAAGACTGAAGCCAGCTATAACATTCTTCTGGTTTGACAGGTTGATTTGTCGATAATAAAGATTTAATTTCTGAATCTTCAGTCAATCCTTTTTGTTGTGCAACTCGCTGCAAAAATTCTTCTTCTTCAGCTTCTAATACTCCATCAATCCAAGCAATACCAATGAGAATTTTTAATAATTCTTTAGCATTTTTTGATGGTTTATGTACTATTTCAACATGAGGAATTGGTATGTCGAAATGCTCATGTGTAGTAGCATCAGAGCGAATATCTTTCTCTGTAGAAAACAATATTTTTGAACTGTCTGCTGTTTTAACAATAAGAAATAAATCGGCATTACCCTCAAATTTATCAAATTTGCCTTTAAAATCAGCTTCGGTATAGTTAATTTCAAAAGTGCCAGTACTATTGGTTTTAACTTGTCCTAATTTATCTTTACTGACAATATCCTTATCAAATGCTTCAACTATTAAATTAGGGATTCCTAAACCGCTTTCAGCTTCGTAAATTCGTCCAGTAACTTTAAAAATTGTTATATTTTGCATGATAATTTGACTTTGAAGATAAATTTTAATTTCTCAGTTATTGAATAGGGTTTTTATTAGCACTTTTTTGAAAAGCTGCTTTCAGGATATAAATATTGTAAGTATTTCTGTGAGCCAATTCACAAGCAGAAGGTTGTTGAGAAAGTAAATTTATACACTTGTCTCAACAAGGAAATTATCTCATAAGAACTTGTAAAAAACTTGGTAAAACTAAAATTTTTTTGTGCAAACTTCCAAGTGCCGTGGAAACCAGAAGGAATGACACTCGGTAATCCCAGTTTGCAGACGGGTTCTTCGTTTAAGCAATTGCTATCAAATACCCAAACTTTACTACTATGAGAATTGCCATCATATATCACGCTTAAAACCCAAGTTTGCTCAGAGTTTTGGGCATCTGGTACAGGTAGTGGTTCTGAATTATAGAGATTTTCTTTCAAGTTGGCTTCTACAAGGGTTTCAGTTTGGTGATCGAAGCGGGCAATCGCGTTTAATAATTCTTGACCGATATCTATTCCTTCTCGGAATGAGGAAAAATATGTATACCTTGAGGGCTGTCCTGCATTTTGCGGTGGTACAGATGGTAGCTCACAATGTCGGTCTACAATTCGCTCAATGGTCGTCACATTGCCAGTTCAGGGCTGAATATGTATTTTTGTTAGTGAACTTTGAGCAGGGGTGTGAGTTTGCCCTGGGCAGCCGTCGGATGCCTCTAATTCCCCCTATACAATGATTATTATTACCATTTGAGTGAATATTTAATTGACTGAAAGCCTTATTAGATTTGGGTTTTGGTAATTTCTACTCTGATTTAGGTTCGTCAATATTTAGATGCGTTTGCCCTACAACCCAAGCTTTCTTGGTTGATCCATTAGTGATTGTCTGCATATCAAATTAAAAAAATAACTACACCAATATTTCTGATCTAATCAGCAACACCAGATTGTTAGTAAGGACTTTTATCAGGATATAACAGCTTGAGGCGTTGTTGCCGCAGAGATGATTCTTCTTGTTGTAGCTGCTCTAATTGTTCTACTATGTCTTCTTTTACCCCTAAAATAGCAGCCATTTTCCGAATTTTTGCCTTTTCTTCTTGATGATATTCTTTATCGGCAGCACAAACCCAAATTGCAGATAAGAGTATATCTCTTTGTGCTATCGATACTTGAGGAGAACGAGCAATTACTTCTTCTATAGGTTCATCTGCTTCATATTTTTTCAGTTCCTCGATTGCCCAATCTGCAACTCTCCAAGACGCACAGAATCCAATTGCCCAATTCTTTTCTTCTGGTGAAAGAACTCCATCTCCCTTGGCGCAACATAAAACAGCTTTCATATAAATGAGACTGTCTTCGTTTGTAGGAGTTTGGTTAAAACCAAAAAACCAATTCATTATCCAAGATGTAGCAATATTTTTAATGTCAGACATGAACTTTCTTTTTATTTACTAATTTTTCTAGGTTTTTTAGTTAAGAACTTAGACTTGAATATTCTCAATAACAGAGGCAAAATACAAGGACAGTTAAGACAGTTAAGGAACAATTTTTGGACAGTTAGGACAGTTAACAAAAAAATATCTTAATTTGAAAACCCTGCCAGCAAAATGCTTGACATTAAACATTTATCTACTATCAAATATAAATATTTAAATTGAGTTTTCTGCTAGATTTACTCTTAAACCCCAAACCGCCGCATCATTTGTTGCAACTCCATAGTCTCTCCCCAAGCCTGCATAAACGATTTCACCTGACATTGCAATCACAATCCTCTCCTGCTTTGCCCACTCAAAGGGAGCAATCACATTAAATTTTCTCTGTGCCGCCTCTGGCTTTAACGACAAATAGAACTTTTGGTTACTTGATTCCCTTACTTGTTCATAGTGCCTGTTTCAAAGCTAGCGATTGCATGAAGCACTGCTATACTGGGCAATAGCGCTACCCCTCCCTATCGACTAACACCCCATCCACAATCGCAATCCCCCACTGCGGAAACTTCGCTAGCAACTTCTTGATCACAATCTGCAAAGCCGGATCATCATTCCAGCACTCCTGCAAGAAATCAAACCCCGGATTCTGCCCCGAATTCGCCGCAACTTTCAGTTTCTGCATACGTTCCGGTCGCATATTTGACCTCGCTACAATTGCCTCATGCGACCATTTTTCAGGATTTGTCACGAGCGGCGCGGAACTTTCACCCCCATCAACTGCTTTGACTTCTCCACCCGAAACTGAATTTTCAGTCATTAACTCAGCAGAAGGGCAACTCGGTTCTATTTTCTGATCTGCGATGGCTACGCCCGCCGCAAGTATCGCTGAACTTGAAGAGAATTCATTTTCAGCAACAGACGCGGCGGAATAAGTACCTCCATAACAGTCCCTCTGTTCGACACTGCAATCCTGGTTTTCAGCCAGCAACAAAGCAGATTCACCCTGTACAACATCCACAAGCGTTAGCGTTGGCGCAGCCTCTCGTAGAGATGTGCAGTCCTTTGCCGTAGGCAATTCTTTTCCCTTCTCTGACACGCTTTCGACAATTGAAGGCGATGCGACCCCCAAGGGCGCATTCGCCGTCTCTTCATCACACGAATTTTCCTTTTTCGTGTTAGAGACACACCTCACCAACTCTACTGAAGAGTTGGTGAGGTGTTCTTGAACAGTTCGTGAGGGTTTTTGAAACGCTTGCTCTAGCTGGGTTTTATCTGAGATAGACGCTTTGTATAAAGCACGCATTTCTTCGGAGCCAGCATCTTTCTCTGGAATCTCAGCATTGGATTCTTGTTTTTCAGAATTTACTTGCTGATTACCAGCATCTACTGACTCCCAAAATTCCTTCATTCTGCTGCCATGCAAATTCCGCACCATCCACCTAACAGTCTCTCGTCCATCCTCTATCGACTTGTCTGGCTTGAAGATGAACAATCCACTTTCAGATAGAATTTTCTTTGCAGAGATAAAAGTACTATAGCTCAGGGCAGTAGTCAGCGGCATCCACCGAGAACCATAGGGGTCAGTCGTCCACGCCTCCTGCCACAATTGCGTCACAGATGGCTTTTGTTGCGATGCCCACAGCATATCCTCGATTGGAATAATCACATGGAGCCGCCTGTACGGTGACTGTGGAATGCTTGCAGCAGCAGACTTTTTGGACTTGGGGCGGGTAATAGTTGCAGTCATCTTTCAATCTCCTTGTTGACGCACGAAAGCTTGCCCCCTTTGTGGGTGCGAGTATTCATATTTGGTTGCTTAAAAAATCAGTCTCTGCTTTGGCAGTACAACTTGCAGATTTGTTAAAATCTAGGGTGTTGTCTACCATTTGCGGCGGAGACACATTTCAAAGGGTGATTGCAGAGTTTCTAACGCTTGCAATCGCTCTAGCCAAAACCTCATCTACTCAGGTATGCGGTTGCCAGAATCGCAACTCGTCCCTGGAATAAGTTTCAGTCTTTTTCAACTCATTACGCCAGCGTTCCCAGGCTACAACTACTGTTTCCCCTAGCTCTTCCACAACTTCGCCCCTTTGCAAATACAGAGTTCGGTACGGGTCAGCGTGGGCGACAATAGAACCGACGCCAATTGTGCAGAGTTCTGTAGATGCATTTTGGAGAACCGCAATTAAATCAGTTTCCTCGGTGGTCAGTTCTGCCCAGTAATCCGATTTAATTACCTCGTATTCTTGGGCAACACTCCGAAACTCCTGCCATGTACACCCAGGCTTGGACAATACTCGCCTAATATCAGTAACCGCCTGGGGCAACATTTCCAGCTGCTCCGCTCGATAAGCGATCGCTTGCGGTGTCGGTTCACTCCCCAGGATTATCGCCGCAGCTTCGAGCGCTTGGGTATTATTCATAGCACTGGCAAGATTCTTCAACGCCATGCCCATCAAGCGTAGACATTCGGTGGCATTCTCTTTGGGTGGCTCCTGGGCCAGTGAGCGCAAATCAATAGTTTTCTCCAGTGCCTGTTTCACCTGTTTGTTCAGTGCCTTGGTTGCTTGCTGGCTCATGGTATTGCCCCACTGCTGGGTAGGGCGTTGTTCTACGGCATTTTCCAATTCCTGAATACGTTGCTGCAATCGCTGATTTTCCAGTTCTAGCTGGCGTAAACCCTCCATCTCATCTAGGCGCTGCTGTAACTGAATGTTCTCTGACTTCTGCTGTTGGTAAAGTTTTTGGGATGATTCGAGTTGTTCTCTTATTTGTGCCTCCGCTCTGGCCGTAACTTCTGCTTGTAACCCCATTCTTAACTCCTGCTCTAAGCGCTCTAACTCTCGTCTGTGCTGTTCCTTAAGATCCGCAATTACTTCGGCGTATTGTTTTGGGTAGATGCGCTCACTTGAAAATGACGCAATTGTGTCATTTTCATGAGTCAAATCAGCATTGTTAACCAGCAGTCTTTCGCCATCGCTAAAAGTGACAATCTGCTGGTAATTGTTTGGTGGGTCAGCCTCAATCACTCCAGATTCGCCGTAACGGGGATGAGATTGTGATGAAACCTTGACTGATTGACACAATTGCGTTTTATGTTTTTCTTGCTGTGTGGTATTGGTTTTAGTAGTGTCCGACGTGCATTTTGGTACAACCTTCTGGACTGCTTTGGCGAAATCTGCGGCAGTGGGGAAGGGTTTTTCTTTGGCAGCGATCGCTACGACTTCCTGTAACTTATCAGGAGTCTTGACCAGCCGAAGCAACGGACGGGTCTGGGATGGTTTAGTAATCTTTTCCCTGAGCGACTCTGGCAGAGTGTCAACCACCTTAGTAGCAGCGAGTAAATCTCTTACGCGACGGTATCCGCCATATCTGGTCAGTTCCTTCTCGCAATAGCTTTCAAAACTGGTGTACCCAGCATCCTTGAAATAGCGGTTGTCTCGCATTAACTGCAATTCTTCGATTGCCTGCCACTCGAAACGGTCAATGGCGGCTAAAGTATCGAGTATGCTGCTGTTGAGACTGCTGTAGTCGAGTGGTGGTGTTTGTTCGGGTTCTAGTGTCAGCATTTTTCTTGCCCACTATGGTAAATGCTTGAAAATTGTGGTGTTGCAGTTTAACCAAAGTGAACCGGGGAGCTGATTTAAATGGTTTTCCCAAAAATGTGTCAGCATTATAATTAGTTCACTTTTTCGTGAATCAATAGCAAGAGCGATCGCAAGCTTTGGTCGGCAGTGATCGCTTTTACTATGCAGCAGTTGATAACAGAGAATTTTCTTTTTCGGTTTCAGAACTCGCTACACGAGATTTTTTTTGCTGGGTTGGTGCTTTGGCTCCTTTGATTTCAAAATTCTCATCAATGACGGGGTTTGGCCCTCGAACGTAGCCAATTAAGTCAGATGGGGTAATCTCTCCTTCCAAATCTTGTGCAAGTCTATTTAAGGATTCACACAGATTATTCAAAATTTCCCCGTCTAACCGTGGCATAGTCCTAGCATTCCGTAAGTTTGATACGGAGTTAGCGCTGACCCCCATTTCAGCAGCAAGGTCACGGGCTTTAACGTTATGCCTTGCCATTACTTCCTTTAATCTCCACTTAATCAAGGCTTGATTCATAATTCTACACCTTAAGCTTACTTCTATCCTTACTTTACTACAAATAATCAAGCTTTACACTGGATAAAACAAAAGTTAAGCCTAATAAATCCAGTTTTAAGCTTGACAAATCAAGTTTTAAACTTTATATTGGTAATCATAAGGGTTAAAAAAGCAAACTGCTTGCATTAGGGTGCAAGCCTCTATTTGCATTCACAGAACCTTACAAACAAAAAAAAACAACTCAATCTCAACTGGCTTGAAACTAACCAAAATATTGATGCAACCATTAAAAGCTGGAGCTACATAGCTTTTAACTGTTCTAGTTCTTAGCCAATGCTTTTTTAAGCAAAAAGCGACCGCTCCGTCTACCAAACAAGTGCGATCGCCTTTTAGATTTCCCACCCTCTACAGATGGAGTAACAAATATAATGACACACGGAACGTATACCCAACAACAGCTGCAACTCAAATCCATAGCTCGACTCAAAGAAATCTACAGCCAGATTGGTGCTACCGTTGAAGTTATAGACAAGCGCTGCAAAGATGCCTGGGTAAACGCAATCACCGCTCATCAATCCTCTCAACTCCACAAGGTCGATGAGCAAGCGATTGCCCAAGCCGAGCTAGAGCTTCACATCGAAGCCCAAGCGCAAACTGTAGCACCAGAAGAATTTACAGTTGTAGAAATCAGCTTTTACGAGCACGAAATATATTGCGCTTCAAAGCTGATTGCAACTATCACCTACGACGACAATCACTTGACTCAGCGTTGGGTAGCGATAGTGAATGGCACAGAAGTATTCCGCCGTGGCTGGTGGCAAAAGTGTTTCAACGATATCTGCTGGCATTACAAGCGCGGGACTTTATTACCTGCTCCTACCCAATCACCAGCTACTGTTGAAGAAATCCCACCAGCAGAAAACACTATAGAGATAACCACAGCACAGCAACCCCTGGTCGAATGGGACTTCAGCATTCCCAAGTGGAATTCACCCGCCGCCATCTGCCCTACCTGCAATGGAGTTGGCTGCGGCAACTGCAACTACCACGGGATTCGTGCGGTGGACTTGTGTCAACCCCAAGATGACTATCGGCTTCACTACTTGGGACGCACTGATATTCAAACTGCTTACAATGTTTACAAAGGTGATGATCACCTGGGGATTGTGTTCAGGGTTCGCAACAGTGATTGCTTTTGGGAAAATGACCCAGCCACGTATTATTGGCTGAGTCAAGTTAGTGTGAAAAACTTATCTATAAAAGATACTATCGAAAGTTTAGAATCAGGGAAAGCCCATCAGGTACACAATACAGTATCTCCAAAGTTAGATTCTCTATTCGGGAGCTATTTGGAAGTCGAACAAGGTATTGATAATGAGGGCATAAACTATGCTTATCAGACAGTACATTTTATCCCTATCAGTATTAACAAAAGTCCAGAATTAGCAGCTTTTACTAATATAGATATGCCTGAGACTAGTACTATTCCTATGTGGCAGTGGATGTTAGAGTTTGAAACTCAGACTGAGGAATTAATAGCGGCGTAAGAAAAAATGGGTGGGTATTATGCCCACCTAAAATAAAGGAGCAACTTAAACTACTACCTTATCTCAATAAAACAAGAGAACTCATTGAATAACCCTATGGAAACGATTGAAATACTCTCTTGCTTTAACTTGTGCTATGTGAAGATTCAGGCTGTAGCCCAGTCTCCAGAATGGCAGAAGTTGATTGCAGAGATGAAGATTGACCCAGAAGCAGCCACGCATTTAGGCGACGTATTGCATTATTTAGAAGCAGCGATGGGATGTGTTGAAGTTACTGTGGAAGATGATAATGGACATTTTTGAAACCAAATCACAGAAGTTACAACAACAGCTTTATCAACAGGGATATGTTTATTCTGTAATGATTCTAAGGGAGATAATCCTGGGCAAGCAGTAAGATATTCCAGCACAATTACATCAGCTTAAATGATTCCGGGTCTAAGTCAGCAGGAAATACAAAAACCTCTTGATTTGTTTCAAGTAAAACTCTGTGATAAAGCTCAATTGCTCTTGATAAACGGCAGTACTTAATTGGTATCCATTGTTCATTTCTCCAAGAATATACTGCAACTCGATAATTTAGGTATTGATCTAAAGGTAATGGTACTAGCCAAGGAGAATTCAACATCTAACTTTTGAGGAATAAATCTACAGTGCATATATCTATCAAGCGGCTTAAACATTCTCATCCTATTTGGATATTCTCAAATTAACTGACTATCTATAGTTAGGTTCCAACTTCTTACAAAAGTCAGAATGTCAAGATAATTAATTAAACTGAAAAGACGGGAGCATTTTTGATGGCAAGAAAAACTACAAATAAGCCTGCTCATTCTACTTCACAAGATAGTTCTTTTCTGTGCCTGCAATACATAAAGCGTTGTGGGGGCAGCGCAAGACTCAGCAGCATTCATTTTAGTATTGGCGTAATTCAAACACTGATCAATAACAACATGGTGAAGATTAATAATACAGGTGCAGGAATTTATGTGGAGGTAAACGACGTAGTATGAAAGCACACTCATCTGTTCAATCATATACACCAGCAACCAAAATAGTTCTCCGCCGCCGTACTAGACGAAGATTTAGCGCCAAGATTTTTATTGATCGCACCATTGAAGCAGCAGCAATCGCATCATTACTGACTACTGGATTTTCGGGGGTAGGAGCGATGGCTTGCTGGGGAATGGAGATTGTCGAAATGAATGCCAATCCCAACATAATTATTTCTGGTTGGCAATACCAAAAAAACATCTGCCTCGGAGGAATGCTGGTGAGTTTCTCAGCTTTTTTGGGCAGTGCTTTGGTTGGAGCAAGTTTCAGTATTCAACGGGATAAATTTTAGGAGTAATTGCTGTATGGAAATGAAACTGTCAACATCAGAGATTCGGGCTATTTTACAAGGCTGTCAATATACTTTGCGCTTTGTGGGAAGCAGTAAGGATTATCGTCAACTACAAGCCTCACCTTACTTTTCGACTGCGAATAATGTCTACCTGAAAGATGCAGTCAATGTTTTGGGCGAGGTGTTAGAAGCCATCCTTGAAGTGGAGCATATTATTTATGACCAGAAAGAATCAGGGCAAAGTGATACAGATTTATCAGAAAGTAACAACACTTTTTAGCTCAAAAAATCAAAGGAGAATACTTGTATGAAACGAACTCATATTATTACTTTTTGCATCAGTGGACTTGCTGGTGCTATTGCTGCTGGTTATTTCGGTGTACAACTTGTGGACAAAAACGTAATGTATGCCATCAGTGGTGGAACTATTGGACTGGGCGTGGGTACATATGCAATTCAAGCTTTGGAAAAGAAAAGGACACGGCAGGTGAAAATAGGAGTAGGCAATTAACTAAGCAATTGAACAACAACTCACAAGCCAAAATTCACGGCTCAGAATACAGTCAAATACGAATGGCAGAACATTAAATCGCAACCATGTAAAAATACCAGATATTTCCTCGACAATCTTAATCAAAAGCTCTTTTGAATTAAGAGGTAACAAGCTATAGTAGTACATAAGTATTATTAGTTGCCTCTTACAAAAGACCATCTAATTCTTGGATGTAAAGCGTAATAGCAGCTATACAATCTGTTGTTTATACAACCAGCATTTTTAACACTGTCAAGACGGTTAAACCACGCCACCAAGAGGAGAACAAATGAGCGATAACAGAAAAGTTTCTAGTTCTTTAACTCTACTGAAGCCTAAAGAACACATAGACTCGGAAAAGCTAACATTTTTACGAAATCAACGTCAGATTAGGCGACTAACAAGCCAACAGATTTTAACAGAGCGCATATTTGAAATCATAACGATCACTTCGATTGTTTGTACTACCTTACTTGGAATAGGTGCGCTCTCCTGCTGGGCGCTAGAAGTCATAAATGCTGAGGTTGTACCAGCGATGGAGAGCCAACCAGATTGGCACAAATACAAGCACATCTGTTTTGGTTGGATGTTGATCAGTTTGGGGAGCTTTTGTGGCAGTGTTACATTTAACCAAAAGGCTTCGTAGTGAATAGCAAGAGATGAAGTTTTTAGCCAATTTTCCAGCTATTACCAAATGCTAATTGACAGGAAAATAACAATTATCTGTAGAATAATAAAACTTTTATGACTAGATTTATTCATGACCAATTCGCGAAAGACTATTTGGAAGAATTACTAAAACCTTATGGGGAAGTAAAAGCTCCCAGTCGCGTAGCGGGAGAAATCAGAGAAATTGATGTTTCATTTTCTCCTCGGATAGAGCAAATCACTAACTTAGAAGTTTTAGGATTGTTAGGAAGATTTGCAGCCACACCTGCTATTTTTGAACCATACCGCAATGCTGCATCAAATGACGAAATCTGTGACTGTTTGCTAAAACTGTTAGAAGTAAAAGGAGCATTGCAACGAGAAGCTAATCGAAATAATACCAATGTTCAAGAATCGGAGATTCCCAAACTGTGGATTCTGACTCCGACTGCATCTGAAAACTTGTTATCTAGTTTTAGGGCAATGCCTACGAATGATTGGTTACCAGGAGTACACTTTTTAGCAGATGCACTCAGGACAGCTATCGTTGCTATTCACCAGCTACCAGTTATTGAAGAAACCCTGTGGTTAAGAATTTTAGGTCGTGGAAAAGTACAGTCACAGGCAATTGATGAGTTGCAATCTCTGCCACCAAATCACCCCTTCCAAAAAGCAACGCTAGAATTAGTCTACAATCTCCGCCAGAATTTAAGAGTTAATCAAAATTTAGAACCAGATGATCAGGAGCTAATTATGCGGTTAGAACCACTTTATCAGCAAGATCGTGAGCAAGCAATACAAGAAGGAAGTAAACAAGGTGAACAGCGTTTAATTATACGTCAGCTAAATCGTCGGCTTGGTGAAATTGACTCATCATTAATCGGACGTATTCTAGAATTATCTATTGAGCAATTAGAAACTTTGGGAGAGGCATTGTTAGATTTTTCGTCATTGACTGATTTAGAAACTTGGTTGAATCAGAGGCAAGGATAAAAATATTCTCAATTTTTATGAGTCGATAGATTGCGAGTATGTGAAAAAATTAACATTTATCATACTCGCTTTTAGGATAAGAGGTATTACTGATTGCGTGTTTTGATTTCGAGAGCTGAACAAAACTAAGTTTAGTTTTCATTAAAATTATTAATTCACTTAAATATCTATTTCTTGATGAATATTTTGCTCTACTTATGCAATTTTAACCCATATTTTAAGCTAGAAATATGATATATTTTCAGCAAAATGCCCCCGGTGTGTCACCACCGGAGGGCTACTCCCACCATAGAGACTACCTACAGTAGGAGCAAGAGCATCATGGCACAAAATATTGGAATTGAACCAATGCATCCAAGGGAATTCAAAAAAATTTATGATATTCCAATATATTTGATGCATAAACTCACTGGATATCCAGAGCAAACAATAACTCACTGGTTGGCGGATGAAAGTAGCTCAAGATATCAAAAACCAAAACCGGCTGTTCTGAATCATTTTGGAGCTATTCATAAAATATTATCTGCTAGCTAACGTCACCCTGACATAAAAACGTCATACAGACACTACCCGCTTTGACGCGGGTTTTTTATTATTAGATTAACGAGGTCAATTAACAACCAGTTAACAGACCTTAAATTATTAGTTCTTAAAGATGAGATAGCAATGATGAAGGAGTGGAGAGAAAGATTGTTTGCCCTACCACCATCAGAATTCGGACTGAATGTAATGGGATTGCCAGTATCTGCGGCAGAAGGAACGCGGATTTTGGGAATATGTTACCGGACTTGGAAGCGTTGGAGCGAGTTAGCGCTTTATGTACCGGAGTACAAACAGCGTTATGTAGAAATGGTTGAAAAATTAGCCTCGGCTGATGAGACACCACCAATAACTCGTTATCAAGTTTGGGTAATAGGAAAAATCGGGGAAGTCTATAGCAACTTACCTTATGGCATCACTAAAAAATGGATAGTCCAAGACTATTTAAGTAGTAATCTTTCTGATTTCACGCTTGAAGAATATCAACGAGAGCAGCAATTTACTCAGTCTCAAAACATACATAGAGAGGCAGTACAACAAAAATGAAGTTTGGAGATATTGCTCAAAAAAAGTGAACTGCCGATTTTTTGCCTATTACAGGCTACTACATATAGTATATAAGGATTAAACAGTGTTTCGCCCCCAATGACAAACTACATTCGTTTTGCCTAACTGACTCAAAAATCGCTTAACTAGCTGCCTAGTAACCTCATTAAAAACCATAAACTGGAGTAATACTAAAATGTTACAAGCCTCAAATTCATATACAGCATGAATTCGGCAAAACGTTAGCAAGCGAAGTGACCCCAATGAAGCTTCTAACTCCCAAAAATTCATATACTCTTTTTTCAAACAGAGAGTAAGTGTAGTACTGGCTAAATAACTACGAGTGTCCACATATACGGAGGTAAGATGATGTGTATAGAAAAGAGACTCATACAAAAACATCATTTGATGGGACAACTGAAAGAATAGAAATAGAAGAAAGAAATGCTTCAGGTTTGTTAGAATTTTGTGGAGCAATAGCGGCAATAACTTTATCAATACTTGCAGCCACATTAGTTTTACACTCATTGAATTATGTCAGTAGTACTAGAGGATTGGATAGGCCAATCAAGCAATCTCAAGAAGCAATGTGAAAAGATTCGAGGAGCTGCTATTAGTCCCCGGACATGGCAGAATTGGGAGCGGCTTGCGGGTGCTTGCTACCCACAAGGCAAGAAGGTGTCTGAGCGCTCTTATACACCGGAACAAACAGAATTATTGTTGTGCTTGGCGTGGTATCGCAAGTGCTATCCCCGTGTGAAAGTCACATATCGGAGCTTGAGAGACTACTGGCAAAGTAATGAGTACAAGCTCGAAGAGGTATTTGATGCTTTCTGTGAAGCAGTAAATACAAAGCAACAGAAACAACCTCAAAAACCTGCCCCAAAACTCATAGCGCTGTCGAGTGTGAAAAAGTCATGTGATCAGATTATGAACCGCTGCATTTCTAGGAATTGCTGGGCCAGTTGGAAGCAGTTTTTGGGGATAGCAAAGTATGAACGTTATGTAGAAGAGGGGCTGGCATCAATACTTGTATATATGGCCTGCTGGCGGCATGACAACCCTACTCAAAGATTCCCTAGCGTTCGGGAATTGATGGTGATGATGAGAAATTGGTCACGACGAGCGATGAGTTTGGAGACAGCCTCAAGTGCGAAGATGTGGCACGCATGGAGGATGAGAGGTTGTAAAGGACGAGATTTACCGAAATACCTTGCGACTTATGGCTACAGAGTTTCGTTCCGCACTCTATATAAATGGGGAGGATTTAGCCAACGAAAGCATTATTCTGTTTCGGAACTGTCAAATTGGATAAAATTAGCCAAGGAGAAATATGGTACGTAAAAATGAATTAACAGCACAGGGGGATGTAACAGTCACCTCAATCGGACGACAATCCAAGAGCATGGTCAAAAGTAAGGGGCAATCAATCACTCAAGTGCCAAGTGCTTTTGCAGTTGTGATTGAACAGCTAGAAAATGCCTTTGACGAGGATTTACGACTAGCAATTTTGGAGCGATTAGTACGAGAGCAGCAACAGATTGCCCAACTCTTGACACAAGAAGAAAAGCTTACTAAAGCCTTAGAAATTGCTAGGTTTGAAGCAATCGATAAGGCAAGAGAAAAGGGGAAGCTTTCAGCAAGACTTGAGGTAGCACAACGAAAAAGGGAACAATTAGCAGCAGTTCAAAAACAGTTTATTGATGTAGAACTTGAACAACTAATCGATAGTTGCGATTATTTACCCTTTGAGACGATGAAGCAGACTATAGACTCTTTAGCAGCTCGTGTTGGCGTAACCCTGGAGTGGAAAGATTTAGAGGATGGACAATTTGAATGCATCGCAAACATCGCCTGAAATCCAAGAGTTTATTGACACAGTAAACTCTGGACGGGGATTTGCTGAAATTACCCAAATCATCAGCCAGGAGGTGCAGCGGCAACTAGAGCAGCAATTAGTTGATTTCCAAACAGCGATCGCACAATCAAATCTCGCCATGATTGATGTGATGCACGGTGAGCTAACGCGCCTCAAAGAAGAATCTGCAACGGTTAAAGGGGTAATGGAGCGATTGAAGACAGCTGTCGCTCCTGACATCCCTTCTTCAGAGTCGGAGGTTGTCAGCTTCCGTCAAGCGATTGAAAATCTGGAGAAATATGGCAGCATAATTCCCACAGAGAAGGATATTGTTGCTGCCCAACTGAAATGGCGAAACCAACAAGCTTGGTCATTGGTTTGGCAGTCCGTTGCAAAGATGTTGATCAAGAAACTAGAGAAAGTTTTCGCACAAAAACCATTACAACCAAAACCAAAGTCAGAAGAACTTGACTGGCTAGAGGAAGAATTCAAATAACTGGAGGACAATTTTGCAAACCGCCCACTTCCACAGAGCATACTGGTGTTACGAAAACAACCTTGGAATAGCCAAGATTCATTACGAACAATTAGGGATTTTTGCCCTGTTGTTTGAAGAAGGTATTCCCAAGATTAATGTTAATTTCCTGGATAAGAAAGAATTCTCCTATTACTGGCAAAAGTACAAAAAAGCGGGAGTAACTTTATGTTTGGGTGTGATGATTGACCGGGACGTTGAGTTAACCAGGGTAATTGAGAAGGAGAACATATTTAAGTTCCCTGAAATTAATCTGGAAGTCAAACTAGAAAACAATATCCGTTACTTCCGACCGATAGGAGGAGATTGGCTTGAATTTGAAGACGATGTATTTGTTGAATATAAGCCTTGTAATTCATTAATTGACGTTAGGTAGTTATGGTAAAAGCAATCCCCCAAAAATCTGAACCAGCAAAAAATAACGGTTTAAATCTCTCTGATTTAAATGGTGATGTGAGCAAAGCGCTAATCCCACCCGATTCTCACTTTGGTTTAGAGTCAGCAGTTTGGAAGAATGCCCAACGTATTGCTGATATGTTGCCCGTAGATATTAAAGTCTTTGGTGACCTCAGCGAAGAAGATGTGGCAACTGCTCTTGAAAAAGCTAAAGGTGCAGAGTTCCAAGCTAAAAACTGGGCAGAATATTCAACTGCTGTTAGTCGCTACCTCAAATCCTTTTACAAAGTTCGGGAGAAGCAAGCTGAAGTCTCTGAAAATATAGCCGAAGCGCGGGTGCAGAGCGCAGAACTAGAGAAAAACCTCTCGACTACTTTAGCTAACTTAGAATCCAAGTTACGGCAAACAATCGGTTCAAATCGTTCTGCGATAGCATCCGTTCAAGATGACTTAGCAATCAGCTTGGGGCGAATTGCTTCACAGTATTCAGAGACACGGGCTAAGAAGCAAGAAAAAGTACAAACTGAAACTGCCAAAAAAGAACCTACGCCCTACGAAGAACAGACAACTTCTTTAGTGGATCGATTCCGTCAGCTTCGTGAAGCTCGTTATTCCGGCTCATCACTAGGAATTACGCAACGTATTAAATCAGCTAACAGCTAACGAGGGGATAAATGTCACAAGTCTGTAAGTTACTCATCTGGATATGTGGCTTTTTAATCGCAAGTGCAACTGCACAACTTATCAGTCTACTGCCCTGGTCTTTCCTAGTGATTGGTGTGATATCAGTTATTACTTATACCAAAGGAAAGGCTGACAATTCAATGCTCTTGCAAATCATCGCTGTTGGATTAACTTTTGGATGGTGTAAATGTTACTTCCTTGGTTGAAAATCGGGGGCAGTGGGTTAGTAGCTCTAACTTTAACGTTATCTACCAACCCCAAAGATTTAAAACTATTCCTGCCAGGAAACATTACTGCGATCGCTCTTGCTAGTTATGCTGGGGTCAGGCTGCGACAACTGGAAAAATTCTACAGCGATAAAGAGCGCGAAGAAGATATGCTTGCTGCTATGAAGGATACGCAGGCGGAGGAGCAATTACAGTTCTTATCCTCAGCAGCCGAAAGGAAGCGGTCATTTGAGGAAGCAGATAAGCAAACCGAAAGGCAACTCAAGCTCTTACAACAGACAGCACCATTATTCAGTGATGTCCTTAATATTACCGGACGTAACGGTGCTATTGAACGCATGGCTTTAGGTATGCTGCAAAATGGAGAACCACTTGGTAATGTTTTGCTGGCGGCAAGTGAAGCAGAAATGCAGCTTGAAACTGCCAAGCTTGCTGCTGTGTTTAATACTAGACAGTTAGAATTGCAAACACAAGTGGCACATCAACAACTGAAAAATGCCTCTGTTGTAGTTACCCCAAGCACTACAGCGCTTATAGAGCCACCCAAATTATCAAAGATTGACGGGCTTACTAAAGCTGCAACTGTTGTTGGAATCAACACCCAATGCCTGCGTGTAGACAAAGCGCCTAGCTATGAAAGGCTGATTTTTTCAGTCAAAACAGAAGATTTCAATTTACTACCGAAATTTAAAGCGGCTTCTAAACTAGCGTTGGGCATTGGTGAGAAGGAAGATTTGCCCTTTTACATCTATGCCCCAGAACAGATTGCCATAGAAGTGCCTTTGCCACCACAACAAAGAACTTATTATGATTTTCCCGCTCGTCAGTGGAATAATGGTGAGCGCCTGATTGTTCTGGGTCAATCTTTAGATGGCGAAGTCATCATTAATTTGTCCAGTGAAGACACACCACAAATATTAGTGGTAGGTACTACTGGCTCCGGCAAGAGCAATTTCTTCCGCGCTGCGGCTTACTGTCTATTAATGCAGGGTGCAAGAGTCGATGTCTGTGGTGGTAAGGTCAGTGACTACGAAGATTTTGCTGACCGTTTCCCTACTATCACTATGAACGACATGGGGAAAACCTTTGAGTTTGTCGGTGAATATTTCATTGAGTGCGATCGCCGTAACTCCATGACTAAAGCGCAATTAGACTTAGAACAGCCTTGGATATTGTTTATTGATGAGTATAAAGGCACAGTCCCGCTTGAAGATGCCTTACGTAAAGTATACGACCAACAGTTGTGTGAAGTCGGTCGCCGGGGCAGAGGTTTAAAAATCCACATTGTTGTTGGTTTACAGCGTGGAGCTAAACGTAGCAAGGAAGATCCACAAGGATTACCACCTGACTTACGTGATAATCTGCCTTGTCGAATTGCTTTTCGCTGTGTTGACGCTACTTCGGGGCGCATGATTCTGATGCGGCGGGGTGAAGCTGTCACATCATTGCAAGGTCGTGGTGATGGCATTGTGCAATCTGGGCTTTTAGATGCCAGATTCCAGGCTTATCGTTTCGAGGTGATTCCCTAATATGCTTCCATCTCAATTCGTTGAAGCTGCTGGTTTCCCGGAGCGTTGGCAGGAGAAGGATTTGCAATTATATCTAGCCCAACGCTTAACAGAGCGCGGTTTTCATACCCAAGTTGAAGCTCCAGCTAACGGCGGCAGGGCTGATATTGTTACCAGTTGGCAGGGAGGAGCGATTATCGAGTGTAAGAAATACCTTGACCGTGATGATATTTACCAAGCAGTTGGTCAACTCAACCTTTATGGACTGAACAATACCCATAAGCTTATCGTCATGGGTTTTCTTACACCTGATGCTAAGGCGCAACCATCGGCGCTCAAGACTGCTTCGATGGTCGAGCAAGATCCAAGAATTAGTGTCATCTTCGTGAATCTCGAATCGGAATGGTTACCAGGGAATAAAATTATGTTTTCTTGGTTTCCACGGTTTTTCTCATTACCAAAATTCTCTTTCCCACATCTGCCTCTTCTTTCATGGCGTTGGTGGTTGGGGGTTACTAAGGACAATCCGTTGCTGTTGGTTTTAGCTGTAGCCTTGCTGTGTGTCACAGTTGAGCAAATGAAGCGAGAGTATACCCAATGTCAGCAGACTGAGCAGTTGTTGAATTGTCTGTTTTCTCCATCAAAACCGCCACCTTAATTTATGCTAGTGCTTGCGGGAAGCAGTTACAGGATTTGCGCTCGCTAATATGTGGCGTAATACATTTAGGATACACATTTACGAGTTTAAGCCACCTCTTTAAATCTAGTGGGCGAGAAAATCTCTTAAACATTGCCCCCAAAGAATTTGAGGTTGCAATTTTTTCTTTATAGCAGATCATATGTCCTTTATGCGCCAATTTTGTGTCAAAACTAAAATATTGTAAGTTAACCTTAACTTAATCTCATAGAGCGACTATGGCAGTTTATTAAACGTCAGTTCAAAGGTGAAAGTTTATCAAATCCAAATCAACTGCGTCAGCGAGTTAAACATGAATTAGCCCAATTATCTTCTGAGGTAATCTTCTCTTTGACCAGTTATGATTTCATCCTTGAAGCTCTGTTTCACCAAGCTTTACTCTATGCAGGCTCATAGAGAATTAGTAGAACCAGAAAACTGGTGAAAAGAGAGGCTTTGCAGTTGTAGAAATGGAAACGGATACTAAATAAATTGCAGCAATTAGGATTAAGAGGCACTGAATGGATGGGTTAGAGCCTTAAAGTAAAACTAAAATTATTGAGGAATGTAAGCTAAGAGAAAAACTCTGCTACACTAGCGATAAAACTATTGAATACAAGAGAAAGTTAAATTTTCTAGCATTGTATTCGCTAATACAATGAACTCTCCTCAATCTTCTGAGCCATTACCATCGGATTCTATTGCTGTTGAACCATCGACACAGAAGCAGCAAGATAAAAGTGATGAATTATTTCCTATAGTCGGAATTGCCGCATCTGCGGGAGGATTAGAAGCATTTACGCAGCTACTGAATCATTTACCCATTGACACTGGAATGGCATTTGTACTGATTCAGCACTTAGATCCAAATCAGAAGAGCCTGCTAAGTGAGATTCTGGCGAGGGAGACCCAGATGCCCGTCCATGAAGCGCAGAATGGGATGTTTGTAGAACCGAACCAAGTATATGTCATTGCGCCAAACACGAAGATGACGCTGGCTCAAGGGGTGCTGCAACTCATAGCCCGTGAGAAAATTCATGGGAAATATATGCCTGCTGATGCTTTTTTTACTTCGTTGGCAGCAGAAAGAGGAAGCAAAGCCATCAGTGTTGTCCTATCTGGAAGTGATGGAGACGGCGCACAAGGATCAGAAGCAATTAAGGCGGCTGGCGGCATCACCTTTGCTCAGTGTGAATCATCGGCACAATTCAGTGATATGCCGAATACTGCTATTGCTACTGGTGATGTGGATTTTATTCTCCCACCACAAAAAATTGCTGAAGAACTAGCTCTTATTGCTCGTCATCCTAACGTTACCCGTCCGATTTCTTCACAAACAGTTGAGCCACTCTCTAAAAGTGAGACTGCTTTGCCGGCAATCTTTGCAATGCTGTTGACTACCACTGGTGTTGACTTTACGCATTATAAGCAAACGACTTTAAACCGACGAATTGCGCGGCGGATGGTGCTGTATAACTTGGAAAGTCTAGAAGATTACCTGCAATATCTGCAAAATCATCCAGATGAAGTGCAAGTACTTTACCACGAAATCTTAATCAGTGTCACCAGTTTTTTCCGTGATCCAGAAGCTTATCAAGCTTTGAAAGAGCGAGTATTTCCGGCGATCGCTAAGGTGAGATCAGTTGATGAGCCGATTCGGATCTGGGTACCAGGCTGTGCAACGGGGGAGGAGGCTTATTCAATTGCTATTTCTTTAATGGAATTTTTGGAGAATGTGCTTCCCAAACGGGCTATTCAAATTTTTGCGACAGACATTAATGAGACAGCAATTGAAAAAGCCCGCATAGGTATCTACAAACCAAACCAAATAGTTGATGTCTCACCAGAACGGCTAAGACGCTTCTTTAATCAAGTAGAGAGCGGCTATCAAATCAGCAAGCCGATTCGGGAACTTTGTGTTTTTGCTAGACAAAACCTCATCAGCGAACCGCCATTTTCCAATCTGGATCTCATTAGTTGTCGTAATGTCCTGATTTACTTTGAATCTGTTTTGCAAAAGCAGGTAATGCCCATTTTCCATTACAGTCTCAAGCCCAGTGGGTTTTTGATGTTAGGTATCGCCGAAAGTGCAGGAGAATTTTCCAACTTATTTACTTTAGCAGACAGAAAAAACAATATTTATACCAAAAAATTAATACCCACTCCACTTAACTTTAACTTTGCCAGCAGCAACTACCCTGTAGCGAAAATAGCTGCTGATAAGTCCATGAGTCATAAAATTTGGGATATTACTGACTTAAATAAACAGGCTGACCAGATTCTTTTGAATCGTTATGCCCCAGTTGGCGTGATGATTAACGACAATATGGACATTCTGCAATTTCGAGGGGAAACCAGTCCCTATCTGAGACCCGCACCTGGAGATCCCAGTTTTAATTTGTTCAAAATGGCACGAAAAGGACTGCTGGAAGAGTTGCGTACTGCGATTCATCAGGCAAAAAGGGAGAATGTTCCTGTGAGAAAGGAACAGATACAGATGGAAGGGAGCGAGTCGTCTAGGAAAGTCAGCATTGAGGTGATTCCGTTTCAACCTGATTCCTTGGAAACTCACTGCTTTCTTGTTTTATTTGAAGATGTACCTGCTCCAACAAATGCACAAGTGACCATCACACCTGGAAATGTAGAACAACTAGGTAGCGAGGAAATACTCCAACTCCAACAAGAACTAGCAGCCACCAAGCAAGAACTTGCTGCAACTCAAGAATATTTACAATTGATTAGTCAGGAGCATGAGTCCACCACTCAACATCTGAAGGTGGCGAATGAAGAAATCCTCTCCAGCAATGAGGAATTACAAAGCACTAATGAAGAGTTGCAAACAGCCAAAGAAGAGGTACAAGCAACCAACGAAGAATTACATACAACTAATCAAGAATTGCAAAGTCGCAATCTCGAATTACACAAGGTCAATAATGACCTGTTGAATATACTCAGTAGTGTGAATATTCCCATTCTCATACTGAGCAACGATTTACGGATTCGGCGTTTCACGCCAACAGCACAGCGTTTACTAAATCTGATTCCCACAGATGTGGGACGACTACTGAGTGATATCCGCTCCACTATTGACATTCCTAATTTAGAGTCATTGTTCATTGAGGTGATTGACACTTTAACTGTTAAAGAACTGGAGGCGCAAGACCAAGAAGGACGTTGGTATAATCTGCGAATTCGACCTTACAGAACTACAGGAAATCATATTGATGGCGTGGTGATGGTGTTGATGGATATAGATGCCCTCAAACGCAGTACAAAGCAGTTGCAAGCTGCTCTTGATTATGCCGAAGTTGTCGTGGAAACTGTGCCAGAGCCTTTAGTAGTTCTCAACTCTGACTTAAAAGTCCTTAAAAGCAATCGGGCTTTTTACCAAATGTTTCAGGTAACGCCCGCCCAGACAGAACAGCAACCAATTTTTGAGTTAGGAAACGGCCATTGGAATATTCCCGAACTGCGATCGCTCCTGGAAGACATTCTCACTCATAACACCCAGGTTGAGAGTTTTGAGCTTTGCTGTAACTTTGAAAAAATTGGGCAAAAGACTATATTGCTCAATGGTTATAGAATTTTACAACCAGGAAATCAGCAGATGATTCTCTTGGCACTTCATGACATTACACAGCAGAAGTCGTTTGAGGAAGAACGCACTCAGTTATTGGCTCAAGAGCAGTCAGCGCGCTTGGAAGCAGAGGCATCTAACCGAATTAAGGATGAGTTTTTATCTACTCTATCCCACGAACTTCGCAACCCCCTCCACAGTATTCTGGGATGGTCTGATTTACTCCAGGAACAAAACTTTGATACCGCTCAAATGAATCGTGCAATTGACATGATTGGGCGTAGTGCTAAAGTGCAAATCCAATTGATTGAGGATCTTCTAGATATTTCGCGCATTACTACTGGCCAATTCCGTCTGAATATTTGTCCAATTGATCTCCGCTCTGTAATTGAGGCAGCCCTTGAGATAGTCAGATTATCGGCAGAAGCGAAGAATATTCAAATTGAATGCCACCTGCAACCCGTCATTGGACATGTAGTGGGGGATGGGTTGCGATTGCAGCAGGTAATCTGGAATTTGCTTTCTAATGCCATCAAATTTACTCCTTCTGGGGGAAGTATAGTTGTCACACTGGAGCAAGTTAATTCCCAAGCCCAGATTCGAGTTAGTGACACAGGTATTGGCATACCTAATGACTTTCTCCCTTATATCTTTGATCGGTTTCGCCAGGCTGACAGTAGCAAAACTCGTGCTAATCAAGGGCTGGGCATAGGACTGTCTCTTGTCCGTTATCTAGTTGAACTTCATGGCGGCACGGTTCAGGCAGAAAGTCCAGGTTTAAGCTTAGGGACAACTATCGTCGTTGAGCTACCACTGAACACCAATGTTGAGGAGGATTTTAGCTCTTGTGATCCACAGGTGATAGATATTTCCGACGACACGGAAAGAGCCGTTGATAACATTCCTTCCCTGGAAGGTTTACACGTACTTGTTGTAGATGACGATACAGTTATACTTGAGTTAACGAAGATAATGTTACAAAATTACGGGGCTGAAGTAACTGCTGTCGCATCTGCTGATGAAGCATTCTCAATACTTACCAGCCAACCAGGGTTGTATGATGTGCTATTGTCTGACGTTGGGATGTCGAACCAAGATGGCTATACCTTGATCCGGCGAGTGCGCTCTCTTAGTGCTGAGGCTGGGGGACAAATTCCCGCAGCAGCAATGACAGGGTATACCAGTAGTAGTGATATCCAAGAATCTAGGAATGCAGGTTTTCAAATGCACATTCCTAAACCCGTCGAGCTAACCCAATTGGTATTTATGGTTGCCAACTTAGCTAGACGAGGGACAGCTACCTGACGCTATAGTAGTAGTCTGCTAAGACTACGCTTGCGTTGTAGTCAGCAAAGGAGGCTCTTGACGCTGGCGTTGCAAAATCAATGAATAATAGCAGTATTTCCTCCATTTCTCCCCCTGCTCAAGAAAGCTCGACCTACACAGCAATTTTGGGTTGGTGAACTAATAGGGCGAGTCACTGGCCCCTGGGGTGAAGTTTCCGGTGTACAGCTTCGTTGTCTGGGAGAAGATGGCGAGGATATGTATGTAAATATTTTCTACAAGAACGGGGCGCGATGTCCGTTGCAATCGCTGTCATTTGAACTAGAATTGCATGATGTCCAAGAAGATAGCCAAGGTCGTAAAACTAAAGAGCCTCAACTATACAGAAATGTTCTCCAGTTTCTAAGCAAATTTAGATAGAGATGGGAATTCTTTGTTTGTTGGTTTTAAAATTGATGTGGCACAATTTAACAAACACTTAAAAGCACATTCCAAACTTGAAAACCTTTAGACTAATAATAAATCCCTAATTTTTGCAAGTAATGATTAAAAGAATTCAAGCTATACAACATATTGCATTTATCTTTGGGATTGCCACATTTACAGTTGCTCTGATTTTTGCTGCAAATGATAAAAGTCTTACGCCATCAATGTCCTTAGTATATCGGTTATGTAATATAAATACGTGGATATGTGGCGCAGTACATTTAGGATGTACATTTGCAGTTGAATTTATAGAAGTAGAAGTAGAAGTAGAAGGTGAAGATTTTGACAACTAGAAATAGGTAAGCATTCACGGGCATGGGTGGGATAGTGAGAATTGCCCAGATTTTTGGAGCTTGTGTAACTTAATTATATGAAAAAAATAGCTTTAGGAATAATATTTTTGGTTGCGGGTGCAACAACTACAGCGCTCAGCATGGTTGGCATAAAAGCTTTGTTGGATTCACCTCAAACAAGACTCAAGCCAACTCCTTGGGTAATTTCAATTTGTTGGTTTGCCGCAGGAGTCGGCAGTATCAATAATGGAATGAATTTATTAGCACGCGCACAACAAGAAAGATTGAGAGAGCAAGTTAGACTCAAGAGTAATAAAAATTCTTTGAAGAGAGTTTGTCGAGGATGCTGTCACTATCACGGGGTAGAGTATGGTGGCAATATGTTAATTTGTGCAATGCATCCAGTAGGTGTAGAGGGTGACAATTGTCCTGATTATCAAAACAGCCCAGATTTTAATGAGAATCTCTAATCTCAACTAACTCCAAGCGATGGCGCTGCTTCGCCCGCCTGATTGCGCTCGCTAATTAAGACCGCTTAAAGACTGCTTTGGTAGACCCTTTAAAATTTCTCCAATCTCGCGAGTAATCGAATTCCAATCTTCTCCTTCTTTAGCTAATGTGTGTGGATTGCGATTCTCCCAGTAATCAGTTTCATCTACAACTTCTTCAAGTATTCCCAATGACTGCGCTTTATCAAGTAGAGCCACAATCATAGTGTGAGCAAGTATAAAATTAGGAGTTCCACCATGTTCAGGCAGTTGAGCATACTGTGTTTTGCAGTTGGCGTGTGCAACCCAATCGTTAGAATATTTATAGCGACACAGAAAAATGTCTAGCTCTTCTGCACCTCGTCTTGGCAAAGATGTAAAACCGATGATGTGAACCGGATGTTCTTCGCGATCAAGATTCGAGATATCAAACTTCATCGCTCGAATTTTCAGCAGACTCCACTTATCTTCACCCGAACCTGTCAAATGACATTCTTCTCCAACTAATTCAACAATTTCCTTGTCCAGCAATTCAAAAGGTAAATCAGCAGCAGTTGAATGTAGTACTTCGATGAGGTGACGAATTTCGGTCAAAGGGCGAGAGCCTGCATCGAAGTGGTAGTGAATGGTGAGTCCCATACATTTTTAATTTAAAATAATATCGTTTAACCAATACCTTAGCCAAAATAAGAGGGTGAAAAGAGAGGGCGCTCTGTAGTAGAGTTATTGCTTCCCAAACGACAACTCACCTTCTTTACATTATCATTAGTAAGTGTTGAGCAAAGGCACTCATTTCCGATTCAGATAGAACAGGTAATTAAGAGCGATGTGGAAAAAAGTAGTGTATCGCCAAGACTAGCAAAAATCAAACCTAAAGAAAAACGTGGACGTGGACGGCCAAAAGGGAGTAAAAACAAAAATAAAACAGAAGTAATTCTCACATCGGAATTACTAAGAATTAAGAAGATGATTAATAATTTATTCAAAGCCTTAAATTAACCCTGTTCTGTCACTTTCGGAAAACAATAATCGTAGCTAAACATTGGAACCTTTATCTAATCAAAGTTTGAGCCTTTATTTTCTAATAGAAATTAAAATTTATAGTCAAAAGCTGAAGAGTAAAGCTCCAAGAGGCTTTCAGGGATTGGTTTTTCCCAGTTTGACATAAGAGGTTTATATTCCTTGGTGAGATATGACGATGGCTCAACGACATTTCGCAAGGGGAGATCCAAGAAATAAAATGTCCAGCCCCTGCGGGGTTCAGCAGTCGCTCATGGGGGAAACCCCCTACAGCCCTTCTCAAGAGAGGAGACGCTAAAAGCGAACGGGCATCCTACGGCAGGCGCTAGCCTCTCCCTTTGGGAGAAGACCGCGCTGCTGACGCTCGTTCCGACGCTCGTTCCTCGCTACCGCTGCGCTATCGCTACCGCTGCGCTAACACCGTATCAATAATATTTTTGGCAAAACCGAGGTATCTAGGCGCTTTCGCCCTTCGGGGCGAAAGCGTTCGCGCTAGCGTCTCATGCAGGAGACGGCTGGACATTTTATTACTGGGAAGGGCCAAGTCTTCCCATGAACTCTTGTTTGCGGCTGGTGTTTTCAGCAATTGTCACCATTTAAACCGCTTTCATCCCCGCTTTACGGTATGAACTATGAACAGTCAGTCGTCTCCGTAGGGGCTACCTATTGGTAGTTTATGTGCTTTCAACCCCGCACCAGGGTGGTAGGACTTGGTTTTATATTTCACCTCACCTACATGGGTATCAAGTTGTCATCAGCAGAGGATTAAAGTGCGGACTCAATTCCTGGTGGAGTTACTCTACTGAAGCCTGGAATCCTCCCATATGTTGGGTTTTTCCAGAACCAATCGCACTTGCACATATCTCGGCGGCTACCCTATTAGTGCCTTCTATCTATCGTATCGACGGCCTGCTCTGCGACCTGCTCTGCGGCCTACTCTGCGACTCTGGCTATATACAGGATCTTGCGCTACCAAATTCTTCTTGACATTTTGGCGGTTATTGGAAGTACCAACCTGTGTTATCAAATTGTCTTGTTGTTCAGCAGCTTGAGCTTGAGCTTCGCCAAAAAATGCTCCACCTATGGCAGCACTGAAAATTGCTGCCATAGCAGCAGATACTACACGTTTCATCCGAATTTCCTCTGTTCAAAAAATTACCTCAATTCTGAGTGATCTAAAAACTTTAGCTATCTTGCTGAAGGAATAACTATTTGTTGGTAAGTTTTTACGTTTGATAGATGATAAATTGAGTTTTATAAAATAGTTATTTAACTTTAGTAGACGATGAAACTAAGGAATCAATTAAAAATAAAAAACAAAAAAGCTAAAAATTGAAAAGTCAGAATCACAAGCTATGCTTTAGTCGCATCTTTCTTAACAAAAAAGTGAAAAGCCAGGAATGGGATACAGCAATAGTTACAGTGATAGACACTACTACAGCACTTTCAGCAGCTATGAGGTACATCCTAAAAGCTGAAAGCGATGATAGCAGAGGGGTAAGGAGAAAAATATATTGCATAATAGCCGGAAGCGCTGTATGCATTAGTCATTCTGTTTTGTTTTTATTTTTACTCCCTTTTGGTCGTCCACGCCCACGTTTTTCTTTGGGTTTGATTTCTGTTCTTGGCGATACATTACTTTTTTCTTCATCGCCCTTGATTACCTGCTCTATTTGAATTGGAAACGAGTGTCTTCGCTCAACACTTACTAATGATAATGTAAAAAAAGATAGCCCTAATATAGGTTTGCTGACAAGGCTAGAAAATAAATCTATCCAGCCCATAAGGAAAGTTTCCCTGATTTACTGATTACAACTTCGTCTCCTGCAAGTAAATATACCTCATTTGTACGAAACAAATGCTTGCGAAAAAACAACCAAAACAACGTTGCCCAAGGTATTACTGTATGAAAAAATCTCAGCATCGTTCGATAGCTACCACCAGCAGATGTCCAACGGGAGATTCCTTACATCGTGACTCGGCCGCTCATCGCTAGCATTGCCAGGATTATCTGGCTCATTCGACGCATCGTCGTAGCTTTGATCTGCGGTAGCAGGCATTGTAATAGTGATCAGATGTCGAACATGGGCTGTTTGTAGCTTTTGAGTTGTCGTTTGGGAAGACAATAACTCTACTACGGCAGCCCTATCTCTTCATACTCTTTTTTTGGCTACGGTATTGTTAACTTGAAATAATTTACAGGTCATTAAAAACAATTCAGATTTGACAGTTGTAAATAGAAATAACTATCTTGTCTGCACCTGTGCTTTTTTCACCAAAAGAATTTATTTCTCTCCTAGCCCTAGAAGCTGATATTTAACTGGGTAGACAAGCTACCCAAATCATTACCCTACCCCGCTATATCTTTGCCACTCTTGTAGTTCATCGCTCTGGGCTTCCGTTTGTTGCGCGGCACTACTGTTGATTTCTTGGGTACTTGGGGTGCGCGGCATTTTTCACAGTAGAGTGGTCGAGGGCCAAAGGTTTCTCTTTGCGTTGGTTCTTGGCACTGCTGACAAATAAAGTTAAAAACGCGGGTGTGGATCTGTCTTTGATGCGCTCTGACGGTGTACTCTCGGACTTCAATTATCTTGCTGGACATTAAGTTTTGTGGTTTCATCGATTAGCTGATAGATTTTGTGTTTTGTGTGACCATTAGCTGGTGCAGGGTTAAGTTATCCACTTATTTAATTAGAAAGTAGAGCTTTTCATTTTAGCCAACAATACCTAGCGGAGAAATATAGCGATCGCGTAAAACAATACAAGTAAATAATGTCGAGCTAGGATAACGTCCCTTTGCAGAGATTTTCTGGTAGGTGCTGCATCACGCGCACAAACACAGATGGGTCATCCAATCCCTGAGACACAATCAATGAGCCTTGAATAGCGGTAATGGCATCTTCTGCCCGCTGTTGGGCAAGCTCTTCATTCATGCCAGACTCAATTAATACTTTGGCGATCGCATCAATCCAGACCTGATAAATTGCCTTGACTTTGTGATGAAACACATCACGGGCGGAACCTAAGAGCAAAATCGCAGATAAGCAAGGTTGCTTTCCCCCATCATAGACTTCATTGACATGATCGCACATCTGCTGCAAACGAGATAAGGGTTCACCTGGACTGTTGAGTGTTTGCAAAATATTTTGATCTAACCAGGACTCAAGATAATCCAGCACCGCCTCAACCATCTCATCCTTACCGCCAGGGAAATGATGGTAAAGGCTGGCTTTGCCTAATCCAGTAGCTTGAGAGATTTTAGATAGAGTTGCGCCATCGTAGCCATACTGCCTTAACAGGTTTAGCAGAGAGGGAATGTACGTTTGTTTAGGCATTTATTGTAAGTTCTAAGTTTTCTGTTGACATCGTACCAAACATTCGGTACAGTAATTTCATACCGAACGAACGGTACAAAGTCAACCTAATTCGGTCTTATCTAATGCAGGAGGACTGATCCATGATTAAGCTCTATGGTCACGAACTGTCTGGCAACAGCTACAAAGCAAAATTAATGCTCGAGCGTGTCAAACATCTTCCTGGTTTTGTCGGCATGATTGGCATTGCAGAGCCTGTTGCAGTTTAGGAGGGCATTATGCCACGTAAGTTTGGAGAAATTGCTTTTACGCCCCAAGTGCAAGCTGCACAAGAACAACGGGGTTCACGGCAGACCTATGAACGCTACATTGCAAAGGGGCCTAACAATGATTCGATTACTCCCAAGCTTGAGGAATTCATCGCACAACTTGATGGGTTTTACTTGGGAACAGTCAGTTCTAATGGCTATCCTTACATCCAGTTTCGGGGCGGATCACCCGGTTTTTTAAAGGTACTTAATGAGAAAACTCTCGGCTTTGCAGACTTTTCTGGGAATGCACAGTACATCACGGTGGGCAATCTGTCTGGCAACGACAAAGCGTTTTTGTTCTTGATGGATTATCGGCATCGTCAACGTATCAAGATTTGGGGAACAGCCGAATATGTTGAAGGGGATTTGGCATTAATTGACCGACTACGAGTTCCAGATTATCCTGCCACAATTGAACACGCTATCCTCTTCCATGTAGAAGCCACCAGCGAGAATTGCTCCCAGCATATTCCCATCCGCTATTCTCAAACAGAAGTTACAGCGATGATAGCTCCCTTGCAAGCTCGGATTACGGAATTAGAACAGCAGTTGGGTGAGCGCTCTTCTTCAATTACGGCTTATTAAACAAGTCAAGCAGCTTCTCTACGAGACCAGGGCGTAGCTTGCTCGTATTGCAGGGGTACGCTTCAATTCGCTCAATAACAGATAATTATGGAGATTAACTATATGTATATGCAATGTCTAGATCGCACTCAAGCTGTTGCTGTCTGTCGCCCCCTTGGAGCATTAGAGCAGCTCTTCTGGCTCCTTGACCGAGCTAATCCCTTCCATTTCGCTCTCACTGCACAAATCAAAGGAAGATTCAGCGTTCATCAACTTCAGCAAGCACTCACCCTCGTACAGCAACGCCATCCCTTACTGCGAGTTCGCATTGCGCTTGATGAAGCAGAACAACCTTGGTTTGTTGAAGACTCTGCCCCCATTCCACTGCGAGTTGTACAGCGACAATCCGAAGAACACTGGCAGCGAGAAGTTGAGCGAGAAATTGAAACACCCTTTGTCTGGTGGCAAGCTCCCTTAGTGCGTGTCGTCTTAGTTCACTCCAGCAATGATGCACAATTATCAGAATTAATCGTAATATCCCATCACTCGATCGCAGATGGAACCTCGATTACTTATTTAATTCGAGATATTTTGCAGGCGCTGGCTACACCCACTGTCTTTGTACAGTCTTTACCTGTTCCGCCGTCGCGAGAGGACTTGGTTCCAGGAAAAGCCCTCCAAACGCTTTCTGAGTTAAAGCCGATGCCTAAATTCACAAAGATGAGCGGTTCTTTGGGATCTGTGCAATCAGTGAGGCAAAATAACCGTCAATTTGTCCGTTCCGGTTCGCTTTCCCCCAAGACAACTCTGTTGCTCCTGACTCGCTCTCGGCAAGAGCAAACGAGCGTTCATGCGGCAATTTGTGCTGCTTTTCTCTTAGCCATCCGCCACCAAAATGGTTCAGAACAGCCACAAAACCTCCGCTGTATGTCACCGATTAATCTCAGACCGTACTTGACATCTTTCAACCAGGAAGATGTCGGTCTCTGGGTTAGTGCTGGACGGACATCTCACCACTTAAGCGCTGATGCCAATCTATGGGATGTTGCCCGTTCTCTGAAGCAGCAACTCAATCAAATCATGACACCAGACAAGCTCTTTGAGGAAATTTTTCAAAATCAGGAATGGGCATCTACTTATCCCAGTCCCGATGTTGTCCTACAAGGATTTCAAGACCAACTATTCGGCTCCGACATAGGCATTAGCAATCTGGGGCGACTAACGATTCAGCAACAGTTCGGAGAGCTTCAACTTCAGGCAATCTATGGCCCTATTGTGAGGATGAGTGGCAAAAACGATCTGGGCGTGACGACTTTGGGCGAGCAGCTATTTTTCACACTCGTGTCTGAAGAATCGGTAATGTCACGAACCCAAGCGAACACACTTTACGAAGAGGCAATACATCTACTGAACGAAGCTATCAGATAGCAATTCAAATTAAGGCAGCGAATTTAATTAAAGCGTGTCACACGCTACAAACCAATAAGTTTAGAGTCCAAACTCTAGCACATTCTTCTATTGGTCGTGTTGCCAAAAATTTGAGAAGCACTACATATATACAGATCACAATCTACCCAAATAAGGATTTCAGACGTAATACCGTTGCCAAAATAAGAGCCTAGAAAATTTTTGGCAAAAACGGCAAAATGATTCATAGATAAACGTTTGAGCTTACAAAATTACTTTGTAAGCTCAAACTTTTGATACTGCGAGCAATACGTTAAAAAATACTTACGGGAAATCTTGAAGGAATTTTTATGACTTATTGTTTTCGTCAAACCTTTCAAAACAAGACGTTAATACATCAACTTGGCCTCGTAAATTGGCGAAGGTATTGTCTTAATAATAGTTTTTCGTCAAAATTAGGCAAGCCTCCGTGCATCTAAATACTAAAACAAAGATAATTGCCCTGGTGAAATATTGCCTCGCCTGAATCGGTGGTAGTACAAATGGCAGCTACTGCACAACGGGGCAAGGTTTTCTGGACGGTTATCTTCGGGGTCGAAGTTGTAATGATGTACCTGAAGGTTATAAACCCGACGTTGGGATAAAGATAAACCAACAGGCTTTTCATCTGGGCGTAGACAAGGGCGATCACACCGAGAGCAACGCCAATCAGAAGAATTCTTTACAGCAGTAGCAATTTGTTTCCAGTTAGATGGATAGCGGTTTCGGCTCATACTCTCCTATTCGACAACTTGAGCGTGAGTAAATTCTAATTAATTAAGATACTCCCTTATGTCGCTTTGTTTACGGCGAAGAATAGTAAGTGCTTTATTTTCAAGCTGCCGAATTCGTTCCCGACTCAAGTTAAGGCGTTCTCCAATCTGAGTTAAGCTCAGTTGATGATCATTCTCTAACCCGAAACGTAGAGTTAGTACTTCTCGTTGTATTGGGGGCAGTGATGCTAGCAAATCTTTTATATTCTGGCGCATCAATGAAAAATTTAATTGTTCCAATGGGGAAACATTTTCGTCAGCTAAAAGTTCACTTAATTCCGTGTCCTGGTCATTGCCAACGCGCATTTCTAAAGAAAGTAACTTTCGGTCTGCTTGAATATATTCTCGAACCTGCTCTGGTTTAACCTTTAATTCTTCAGCAATCTCTACTAAAGTTGGTTTACGACCCAATGACTGAAATAATTCCCGTTGTATTTTCTTGATTTTATTCAGCTTTTCGTTGATATGAATAGGCAAGCGAATAGTTCGTGATTGCTCTGCGATCGCACGTGTGATTGATTGAGTAACCCACCAGTAGGCATAGGTTGAAAGTTTGTAGCCCTTGTTTGGGTCAAACTTCTCAACGCCACGGTATAAACCGAGCGTACCTTCTTGAATCAAGTCAAGAAATTCTAGGTTTCGGTTCTGGTATTTTTTAGCGATCGCCACTACCAGGCGGAGGTTAGCAGTTACCATTTTCTGCTTTGCTCGTTCCCCCTGGTGGAGAATTGACTTTACTTCAGCTTCAGTTTTACCAAGAGTCGTAGCTAATTCTCTTGCGGTTGGTTGTCGGTTTAATTGTTGTGCAAGGCTCACGCGTTCAACTTCAACCCCAAGCATCTGTTGCACAAGCCTAGCGTAGGAGATTTCCTGTTCAGGAGTCAGCAGAGGATAACGAGCGATTTCTTTTAAATACGAGCGAACTAAATCGGGAGTTGCACTAGTCATACTTTCAATTAATTGTGATGAATATTTTTATTTATTGTTTGAGATAAAGATTTTATCTTGCGGATTAGCTAATAAATCAAATCCTAATCATAGACTTAAAGCTATATTTATCTTTGGTGAATAAATTTATATACATAATACTTGAAAGCTTTAAAAAGGTAAATAGTAAAAGCTGTTTTATTTTATAAATTAGCTTTAAGTAACAAAGAAGTTTGGTTGAATTAAATCAGATGGATGCTACGCTATTTTTTGAGTCAAGTCCTCTCTTCAAGAGAAGACTTTTTCAAAGTCCCTTCACATTTGAACAAGTCTTAAAAACGCTTTGCGTAAAACAATTGAAAAATACAAATACTTAGTTGAGGAATAATCATGGATATGCAATCTGCACTTACCCTGACAATCGTAGTCATCTTTTGGGAATTTGTTACTCTCGCTATGTTCCAGTTCATTACTGGACTATTTGTATTTACTGCCGGAGTTAATAATATAGTTTCAGTTAGCAATGTAAATATAGTAGAAGTTACGCATTGTCAGAAAGTTGAGATCATGCAGTCATCATACGACAGTCATCAATTGGGTAAAAGAAGTAGGTAATAGCTTGCCAGATACACCGGAATATGATGAAATACCAGAAATCCCCAAATTGATGAGTTAGAAACATTTATTGGTAAAAAAAACAAAATTTGGTTGTGGACGGCAGTTAATAAGAACTTTCCAGGAGTTATAGCATGGGTTTTAGGCGACCGTAGTTCAACAACATTTAAGCTGTTGTGGCAGATTATCGGGTGTTGGCATTCTTTCTTTTATGTTACAGATGGTTACCCAGTTTATCCATGTTTTATTAGCAATGAAGATCATATTGTTAGTAAAACTTATATGACACGAATAGAAAGAGAAAACAGCCGTTTTAGACATTACTTGGCTCGACTACATCGAAAAACTTTTTGTTATTCTAAGTCAGAACAAATGCTTAAACTCTCTATTCGGTTAGTAATATATTATCTTAAATATAGCTCACTGCCACTCAACACCTCATACACTCATCAAATTGTAGCGATCGCCTGATTCATATTTTCAATCAGCAACGCCGAATTATCAGTGTAAAAAATCCGAATGCCCTCAACCGACAATCACAACTAACGGTGATGATGGTAACGGCAACTTAAAGCGTAAAGCCGTGTCGCTCAAAGTCTATAGCTAGTTCAATCAATAGCGATCGCTACGCTTTACATCTAGATGAAAGTATTTGTTTGTTTAGTTAAGGCTAACGAAAATGGAACTCAATTCTGTTTACGATCCAAAATCACTTAATCCAACAAAATTATACCATGATGGAGCTTTCTATCAATATTTGCACTCTTCAGGTAGCAATACTCGTCCCCAGTACGTGTTTGATCATTTACCAATACCAGGGCAAAAGCAGAAATCAAACTTGGTAATGAATCGGGATAAATTAATGATTCGCTATTCGGAAGTTGTAGGAATGACTTGTAAAGCTAGTGCCACTAAATATTGCTCCGAACAACTTCAGCTATTTGGAGACAGAATTTTGGAGGAGCTACTGTTACCTTTGGGCAAGGTAGAAGCTAACAAAGAGATGATTGATGAGGCTTGACATGTTGATGTTGATGTTTTATTTTCACTTTCCCCCCAAGCTCAAGCACCAAATATAGGACTGCTTTGCTAGCGAAAAGCCTTAACTTACCTGAATTCCTGTAAAATGCCATATTTTGATATCTTTACCTTTGCCATTGCTAGCAGAAATTTATGCTTGACTTCGATAAATAGTGTGCTAAATTAAAAAATACATATATTCGTAACCAAAAAATATTGAATATTACTTTGCAGTGTATTGCTTGCTAAAAGAAAGGGGAACTAAGCGGCAAAAACACTAGTTTTGGTGAAAGTTAAAATGTTTTTGAAAAATAGTGCATTAAAGTGACTTGAAGTCACTCTTGCACTAAGAAAAAGTATATGAATAGAAATTTACAGTGTGCCGTCTGCGGGAAGAAAGGGGAACTGAGCGGCAAAAGACACTAGCTTTGATTAAAAGCAAAAATACAGTATTAGCATTAGATAAATAATTGTAGGCACTCTGGTATACCAGTGTAAGCAAGCAGGCTTAGTACAACCTTACATGAGCGATCGCACATGTGAGGTTTAATCGCCTCGGCAGAGATAGCACTTGTATTTTGAGCAAAGCAAGTGATGCTGTAAATTTCTTTTGTCAGAACTTTATTCAACATTTACTCAATTGGTTAAATTACATGTCTCTCCATACTTCTGACTTAGTTCGCATTTACCTACAAGAAATCGGTCGCTTTCCGCTGCTGACTCCTGAGCAAGAAATTGCCTACGCAAGACAGGTACAGCAGATGATGGTAATCGCGCAAGCAAGAACTATGCTTACCGAACAACTGCACCGAGAACCAACTTCGGTTGAATTAGCTGCGGACATTAACAAAACTGAAGCCGAAGTAACTCAATTTCTGAAACTTGGTCACAGAGCGAAGCAAAAAATGGTAACAGCGAATTTGCGGCTGGTGGTTTCGGTCGCCAAGAAATACCAGAACCGTAACATGGAATTTCTCGATTTGCTCCAAGAAGGATCACTGGGTTTACAACGGGGTATCGAGAAGTTTGATCCCAACCGGGGCTACAAGCTTTCTACCTATGCATACTGGTGGATTGTGCAGTCTATCACACGAGCTATAGCCCAAACCTCCCGTACTATTCGCTTGCCCATTTACATAAACGAGAAACTCAACAAAATCAAGAAGGTACAGCGCGAACTGTCTCAAACCCTAGGTCGCCGTTCTACCATCACAGAAATTGCTCTTGCATTAAACGAAAAGCCTAATCAGATTTGGGAATATATCAGCGTTTCTCGTCAGCCAGTTTCTCTGTTCCAGTCAGTTGGAGAAAACCAGAATACAGCACTGGGCGAACTCTTACAAGACGAAAGCGTTTCTCTAGATGAACATATCGCCCAAGAATGTTTGCGCCAAGACATGATTAATGCGCTCTCATTGCTAACACCCATACAAAGAGAAGTGATAATTCTGCGCTTTGGGCTAGATTCGGATCGTGAACTGACCCTAGCTGAGATTGGAAAACGTTTAGACTTGAGTCGAGAGCGGGTTCGCCAAATTCAAGTTAAAGCGATGAATATTCTGCGGCATTCACAACATGATCTCAAACAGCATTTAATCAGTTAAATACTGTTTGATATTGTCGCTCTCCCACGAAAACATTTTATGAATCAAGAGCGCTATCCTACATATTGGAAATAAATAGCTACAACTGTTAAGAAATTAAGCAGTAAGAATCAAGAGATTACTTTATTATGACCATAGATTTACTAAAATTTTTCCAAAGAACTAACCCAAGCCGGACTTTACGTGTCAATCAACTTTCAGATATCAAGTATTATATAGACTTCTCCCAGGTCAGAGGTGGGGATATTATCGGTAAGCTAAAACAGAAAATTACATTCTTTAAACCGAACGAACCAACCTGTACTTTGTTAACTGGACATATAGGCTGTGGCAAATCAACAGAACTATTACGCTTACAGGTTGAACTTGAAGCGCTAAACTTTCATGTGGTGTATTTTGAGTCTAGCGAAGACTTGGAAATGACCGATGTAGATATTGTAGATGTGCTGCTAGCCATCGCTCATCGTGTCAGCCAGAGTTTGGAGAAAATACCCCTGGAGGAAGCGAGCAAGTTAAATCAGCTACTGCAAGGTGCGTTGAAGGTTTTAAACTCTGAGGTAACAGGGTTGAAGGTAAAAACACCTATAGGAGATGTTGGTTTATCTATGAACAAAGATAAATTCTCCCTCGCTCTAGGAATTGGAGAAATTATATCCCAGATGAAAAGTGATCCGATACTGCGGCAGAAACTTAATCAGTACCTATCGCCACAGAAAACCAGACTGTTGGAGGCGATTAATCGAGAACTGTTAGAGCCGGCGATCGCTAAACTGAAGCAGCAGGGGAAAAAGGGATTGGTGGTGATTGTAGATAACCTCGACCGCATAGATAATCGCATCAAGCCCTGGGGTCGTCCGCAACAGGAATATCTGTTTGTAGATCAAGGAGAGCTTTTGACAAAGCTGAATTGTCATTTAGTCTTTACAATGCCCTTTGCTTTGAAATTCTCGAATGATTATGGAACGCTGACCCAGCGATTCCCGGAAGACCCGAAGGTGTTACCAATGGTACCTGTGCAGTGGTCTGACGGTAGTGTGCATCAACAGGGGATGGCACTGATGCAACAGATGGTGTTAGCCAGAGCCTTTCCCGATTTGCAACCAGACGAGCGCTTAAGCCAGATTACTGATATTTTTGATAGTGTCACGACTCTAGAGCGGCTATGTAGTTTAAGCGGTGGTCATGTGCGAGACTTGTTACGGTTGTTAAATATCTGGATTCAGGAGGAAATGAAACTTCCGCTTTCCCGTAGCATCCTAGAGCAAGTGGTTCGCGCTCGGAAAAATGAAATGACTATGCCGATATCGGATGAAGAGTGGCAATTACTGCGTGATGTTAAGCACAATAAAAAAGTCAGTAATGGACAGGGATACCAAAAGCTAATTCGTAGTCGCTTTGTATTTGAATATCGGGATGGTGGCGAGTCTTGGTTTGATGTGAATCCGATTTTAGCCGAGGCAAGGGAGTTAAGCGGTTGAAAATGCTGATCAGGAAGTTCACAACCATTCCAAACCTCAAATCTGCTGAAATAGTATGAGTAGACACCACCAAGAAGATGAACCCATAGATAACGAGCGAGCGCTCCAACAGCTAGCTTGGACGATTCAAGCTTCAGCAGGAAAGTTTAAGTTGATTTGGGCACGGTGTAATTATAGTAATTTAGAGAATCGTCTGATAGAAAGACTGCACGAAAACTGTCAAATCAAGATTCACATTTTACATTTGAAGGAATCAGAAAAAACTCTTTATCGCGCCATTTGTGAAGAATCTGGGGATGATGTCCAAGCCTTAATGATTGTGGGTTTAGAATCATTGGGAGATTTACCACAGATGTTAACGAATGCTAATCAAGTACGGGAAGAATTTCAGAAGACCTTTTCTTTTCCGATAGTGTTATGGACTAATGATGAAAACTATCAGCAACTAATGCAGTTAGCTCCAGACTTAGAGAGTTGGGGAACTACTAGAAGTTTTGCAGGTAGTCCTAAAAAGTAAGGATGAGAGTGGTGCAATACCTTTGCCAATTTCCGAGGATTGGTATAAAGCAAACCCAAGTAATACAGGCTTCTTTTTGCTAACCGGCAAAAAACTGAGCCAATAAATTATTCAATTGAAGTTCAAGGTCTGGAATTTAGACTAGGGCGTGTTTTAAAACTCGGTAAAATGGTTGAGAACACTCTAAAAATTAACAAAGTTAACAATTTATCAATCTCGTCAGCTTATCGAGCCACTCGATATCTTTGTGGTTCAAGCTAGTATTTTGATGAATACTGCTTTATTTATCGGAATTGGCTGTGCATTTTGGTTACTCAAACAAGTCAATCAGGCACAAACATAATAGCTGAAACATATGTTATTAAACATAAATTATTAACTTATTAAATCCCTCTACAGGTTCATGAAAACTGGAAATAGTTTGCTGATCATTAAAAGGGCATTTTCTAATCTTTATCTCAATACGTAAGTCCTCATGGCTAAAGTTGAAGAATTGATACCTCAACAAGTCTCCCAAATAGACTTGAAACCAAGAGGAAGGGTGGAACTAAGTCCTGTAAGTTGGCGAGACCAGTTTTTGTATTATCTATTACCTGATAGATTTAGTGATGATCATGAAAATGAAAGGGAACTTTTTGACCGTACTAATCCCTTAAGGTATAAAGTTAAGGATAAAGCTACCTGGATGGTAGCAGGCAGGAAGTCTGCGGGTGGTACTCTTAGGGGTATTAGGAGTAAGTTAGACTATTTGCAGCGATTGGGAGTGACAGCACTGTGGATTGGGCCAGTTTATGATTACAATAGTCAAAATCTTTTAGATATTGACCCCAGCTTTGGTAATCGTCGGGATTTAAGAGATTTAATTGATGCAGTTCATGATCGCAATATTTATGTCATCCTAGACGTAATTTACAATCACCATATTCACGTGATCGCAGATATCATAAAAGTATATCAATATTGGATAGCTCTTTCTGATTGCGATGGCTTTCGCGTTGATGTAGATAAACACATTTCTCTACAAGATTCGCATATATTTTCTACCGCAATTCATGAATACGCCCAATCTATAGGCAAAGATAATTTTCTTATCATTGGAGACATAACTTGTGGTGGCATAGCAGATGCCTACGTTGACATTTTTGGTCGTAACCTCAACGCCGTAGTCGATAACGCAAATATACCTAAGCAGTTAACCGCAGTAGTCAAAGGGTTAGTAAACCCAAACGAATTTTTTGGTGAGTATGACGAAAATCATTTTGCTGGACAATACCGCCAACTTGGGCAATATCATGTCTCTGTTTTAGATAACTACGATATATCATCTCATAACTGGAAGCAGCGTTTTGCTGCCTACAGTAATGTACCTCATCTCTACGAACAAGTCGCCCACGTTGTCGGTGTGCAATTAACTACACCGGGAATTCCTTCCATATATTATGGAACGGAACAGGCTTTTGATGGCAATGAAGGTGAGCATGACTACAGTATAGAAAATGGACGAGTTGCTGAAGATAGATACATCAAAGAAGCCATGTTTGGCAGTGATTTTGGTGCATTTCAAACAGCAGGCTGTCATTTTTTTGATATTGACCATCCTACCTATCTACGGATTGCTGCGATCACTCGTATACGCAATGGTCGAAATAAAATTGGTAAAGCATTGCGTCGAGGACATCACTACCTACGCAAAACATCTTTTTGCAACTACCCCTTCTCAATTCCTCCCCAAGGTGAGTTGGTTGCTTGGTCGCAAGTTTTATTTAATACAGAAGTTCTTATGGCACTGAACACCCACGCCTTAGAAGAACGAGGTGCAGAGGTAACAGTTGATGCACATTTGCATCCCACTAACTCAACCATGACTTTTCTATACAAAAGCAATTGGAAAGATACAGATTTACGTCATCCACCATGTGACCAAACTGTCACTGTGCAACATCATGAAGATGGTCGCGCAAGTGTCCGGCTTGATTTGCCTCCCTCTGGAATGGCAATTTTAGCATAGGACAGGTCGGCATAAATCAGCTATCCATTGTTGTGCTTTGAACGATAAATTGGTTCTTGGCAACTTTTGATACCGTTGGCGAAATATTACTTAACATAAAAACGCCGATTTTACCGTATCCTGCTTTTGAAGTTAACCAGTTTTGCTAGTACATCCTCTGCCAAGCTTTGCGAATATACTCAAGCTTGAAAATTTTGCGTTTGCGATCGCTCCAAGAATGCACCAAGGAGATCGCCTGTTGTTTCAAAAATTATTACTTGCACTTCTGGCAATTGGACGAAGGCTGATTCTATCAGGGGTTTGACTTGTTGTCCCCAATCTAAACATCCATTGCCACATCCTAGCGGAGGAATGGCAATATAAAAATATTATTCTATGGAAAAGCGATCAGCTACGCTGGGCGCTTGCGCCATCGCCATTGTTCTTGTTGTTAGGACTTAGATGCTCGACAGAATGTCTGTCGAGCATCGTCAAAGGCTTTAGATGCAAGGATTTTAGGTTTATGAGAGTATAACTGCTGGCTGAAGTTGAGCGATGGCGCAGAGCGCCCAGCTACCTCGTCGCACATAAGGTTAGGGCGTGTTTTAAAACTAGAGCCACATAATGATGGAAGCAAGCGTCAGCATTGCAAGGTAGTTATCAGCTTTCTTCTCATAGCGTGTAACAATCCGACAAAATTGCTTCAAACTGTTGAAACATCGCTCGATCCGATTTCTTTGGCGATAAATGGATTTATCAAACTTACCGCGTCTGCGTTCGTTCGATCTACGTGGAATGGTTAACCGAATACCACGCCGTTGCAAATGACGACGGATATTAGCACTGCTGTAACCTTTATCACCGACTAATCGCTTTGGGCGTAAGCGAGGACGACCAACACTTGCACGTTTCACCGCTCCTTGTGACATTAATTGCTCAAATACCACTGCTTCATGACGTTCACCAACTGTGAGCAAAAATGTAATAGGTAAACCATTACTATCACAGCGCATATGAATTTTGGTACTAAAGCCACCTTTAGAACGTCCTAAAGCCTCTCTTTGCTGATCTGATTTTAGGAGCGACATTGGTTGGTTATGAAGCGGCTGAGATAGTTCATGTGTTTGTGTCGCTCATGGAAGCAGGAGCTACTTGACAATTATTAGAAAAATCTGTTCACATACGTCCTACTTATGGCGAAGCGTTGCCTAGTCTTGCACGCGGCTTTATTGAATAATTGGCGTTGCTCAAACAAAGGCCCTTACCAGTAATAAAATGCCCAGCCGTATCCTTCTCCCAAAGGGAGAGGCTACGCCAATGGAGACGCTAGCGCGAACGCTTTCGCCCCGAACGCGAGTGCGTCTCCCCTTGGGAGAAGGGCTTTCATCGCCTAAATACCTCGGTTTTGCAAAAAATATTATTGATACGGTGTTAGCGCAGCGGTAGCGAGGAACGAGCGTCAGCAGTGCGTTGGGCGGGTTTCCCGACTTGTTCGCGCAGCGTCTCCCCTTGGGAGAAGCAACTGCTGAACCCCGCAGGGGCTGGGCATTTTATTTCTTGGATCTCCCAAAACAGAAATTATACGATTCCCTTGGGCGTAATCTTCTTGCAGATTATTCACCGAATCATTGCAATTTATTGTTTGAATTCTATGTGCTTTTGTTTGATTTCTAACCAGTTGTAGAGCGGTGACTGAACTCTATTGAGTACTGTAGCAATTATGTAGAGCGGGAGCTACAGCACTATGCTACAACTGGCTAAGAGCAGAACAAGTTATACAGGGGCTTTAACTGTGTTCCGCGCTTTTGATATCTCTATTGAAACTGCAACAGCACGATATTAGTTGCCAATTCGCCGGAATCTCTAATAACCCTTGTATTTCTCCTTATTCTTTTGTCTGTGATGCTGTCGCCCTTTGGTGATTGCGAAGGCTTAGAGTTTGACCATTAGTTTTTTTGGACAGTTCAAGTTTTGGGTGATTCTCAGCGCTAACAGAATTACTGTGCTTGCGTTTTGGGAATTCCATAATCAGCCGTGCCTCATCCATTACCAGTTTAGAACCAACAAGTCGTACATCTAGTTCCCAAAAATCACCTACCTCTTGTTGCGGGAGGAATCCTTCCACCTCAATGATGAAAGGTTGCCATTGCATTGCTGACTCCGAGCCGAATGGCACTTGAAAGTTGCGTCGAATTTGCACAGTTAACAGCCCGTTTTCTTGATTGATAATTATACCTCTGATTGAAAAATAGCCATCGGCAACCAATAGCCATGTCTGTTGTAAATCTGATGTCGGTTCTTTGTACCTACCTCTGATGTGAAAACTGAGTTTTTTTGACTCTTTTTCCATTCTCGGCCACACTACCCAAATATTAGTACTTCCTATTAACTCTGGATTTTCTTGCAGTAATTTTTCTGACTTAGTTCCTAGTGTTGCTGAATAAATACTGCCATCCTTCAATACTAAAGTACCTTGGTTAAATCCTTCAGTGCTGGGTAAATACTTTCCCTCAACTATACCGATACAACGAGACATCGTTGGGTAATGTGGTGGAGAAAATAAACTGCTCATACTTGTATCAATTGTCATTCATGCTCTATGGTTGGGAAAACGCTCACTTAGCTTATTAGTTTAGGAGCCTTATTATACAACTATTTGATTTAGAGCTAGATAGCAGACGCTTCTGTTGAGTATTAGTAATTCTCGACCACCAGCCGCCAGCAGAAAAATCCTCTCTAAGCTACACCTAATTCTTCATCTGCTGGCTGTTGTTGCTCCTTTGCAGCAGCCAATTCCTCAATAAAAGCGTCAATTGCCTTAGCTGCCGACTGCTTGCCTGTTTTCAATTTTCCAAGGACTTTTTCGCGGATTGCTGAATAATCTGGTACGACTTGCTGTTCAACAGAAACAGCTTCTTGCGTAGGTAGGGTAACTCCACCATTACGCTCATCTATTAAACTCTTTATCTGAGCGATCGCCTTATTGAGTTCCTCTTTAATCACTTGTTTTATCTCTTCCCCATTAGGTGTAGACGCAGAAGAAGCATTTACTTCCTGTTTAACTATTTCCTTAATCTCATCACCATCAGATAACGCCAGCGCAGCCTTTGACTGACCCAGGATTCCCTGGAGAAGTCTTGTCGCTGTGTGATTTAACGACTCATTTTCCGAAATCTGCATTGCCGATAAAGCTTTGATTTCTGCATCAGTTAGCCCAATCGAAATTGTTACCTTAGCCATACTTTTAACACCTGTAAATATTAAGAAAGCACATCGCTAGTATAGGGTTACAGCGTTTGCATACAGTTTTTTGATTGCTTGTCACAAATGCTGTATAAACAACTTATCAGCGACCCAATTATTAGATTTTGCCCTGTGAGCAACTTTTACCCTCAGCTCTTTAATCTAGCTTTAAATCAATCAAGTTTCCATTACTTCAATTCTAACGCACTGTTATCTGATATCCTTTTGTAGCTTCGTCGAGATTTACGTTTGAAGCTAATTCTATAACTTGTTCTACAATTCAAACCCAATATTATTGTGAGCGCGGTCAAAGCTATGAGGACTAGATAGAATAAGTTAAACCTTCTTTGAGTGATGTCTGAGCAATTCAAATCAGGTGAATTTCAAGAGATACAAAAGTCAGGGTAAGAAGGCTCACAATTATTCTGTTACTGCGATTGAGTCGGTTTGGTTAGATGATACGGTGTAAAGTGCAATTGCTTGCTTGTTAGCTCACGAAATAATGGATTACTCAGTTGCGATTCAAACTCTCAAAAACTCAGATCCGCTCTTGTCAGAGGTAATAGAAATTGTAGGAGATTGTAAGCTCTATGAGGTACAACAAAGTGGAGACTTGCTGTTTTCTCTATCTCGCTCAATCCTTTACCAGCAGATATCGGGCAAAGCTGCTGCTTCGATCCACAGTAGATTTTTGCAACTTTATGCTCATACTCCTTTGCCTACAGCAATAGATATCCTCAACACTCCAGATGAAGTTTTGCGAGCAGCAGGGATTTCACGTCCGAAAATTTTGTATTTGAAAGACCTTGCTCAAAAGATTATAGATGGATTACCTACGCTAGATGAATTGCAGGCAATGGACGATGAATCTATCATCGAAGCTTTAACACCAATAAAAGGCATTGGGCGTTGGACGGTGCAAATGCTGCTTATGTTTCGTTTACATCGGCTTGATGTTCTACCTGTCGATGACTTGGGTATTCGTGCAGGGATTCGCCGAGTTTATAGTTTACCAGAGCTTCCTAATAAAAAGACCGTAGAGCATTTAGGACAGATGTGGAAACCCTACCGCTCTATCGCCTGTTGGTATCTATGGCGGAGTTTAGAGATCAAGATAACTAAGCAGTCGCAGCAATAATCCACTGTTCTACAGATTTCCTCGCTCAACACTCCTACTAAGCATAAAATTAAATTGTCAAGGGTTAAGAATTATGGGGTTGTATTCGCAAGTTATTTTTCCACGTCTTCTCGACTGGAGTTTGTCAGTTCCGACCTTAGCTAAATATCGTCAGGAGTTGCTAGCCGATGTCACAGGAGAAGTTCTGGAAATTGGGTTTGGAACTGGATTAAATTTGGCTTACTATCCTTGTAGTATTCACAAAATCACTACAGTTGACGTGAATCCTGGAATGAATGCTTTGGCAAACAAGCGTATTAGTGATTCTGGTATTATAGTTGAACAACTCCTGCTATCAAGTGAAAATCTCCCGATGCCAGACAATACATTTGATAGTGTGGTAAGTACTTGGACTTTGTGCAGTATTGCAAATGTACAACAAGCACTACAAGAAGTTTATCGAGTACTAAAACCAGGTGGCAGGTTCTTTTTCGTGGAACATGGGTTGAGTGATAAGCCTAGCGTACAGGTTTGGCAGCATCGTCTCACACCAATTCAAAAAGTCATAGCCGATGGATGTCACCTGAATCGAGATATTCAAAAGTTGTTAGAACAGCATTTTGACCATGTAGAGCTAAAGCAATTCACACCTGAAAATTTTTCAGATTTGATAGCTCATCTATACCTGGGATGTGCAACTAAGAAAGCATTATAAATTTTTGATGGTAAGGCAATATCTAATAATTAGTTATAAAAGCCATTAATGCAATCCTATAATTTCCTTGAGGGTTCTTGCATCGCCGTATTCATACTCCAGGACACTCAGCAGCTTTGATTGAAAGAAATTTTAGTTCTCAATTTAAAAAGCCCTGAGAAAAATCCAGGGCTTTATTTACATGGAGTTTATTAAATGCTGACTTAATATATTTGTCAGCGCTTTTCTATACAGATCACTATCCCTCAATTACTGGCTAAAAAATACCGGGGAACTACCCAATTTTTACCCATCTTTTTTTGGGTATCTCTTTTATATTTTTTTTAGATTTGTATCGCTATAATGGCGGCGGTAATTATAAGCTAGCTATCAGCGAGCGCGCCTGTGTTACATATTAATAGTATTTTATGTTTGAACAACAACCTCAAAATTTACAGCTCCATGTTCAACAGTTAGCTAACGAAGCACTACAAAAAGCAGAGCCATCAGCTTGGTTTGAAGTTTTGTATGCCGAAGCTCAGGGCGATACAACACAAATTCCTTGGGCTAAGTTATCCCCTCACCCTTATCTGCAAGAATGGTTGGCTCATCATCAACCGTTCGTTAAGGGACAAAAGGCGTTGATCATCGGTTGTGGTTTAGGCGATGATGCTGAAGCTTTGGCAAAACTAGGTTTTGAGGTAACGGCTTTTGATATTTCTGCGACTGCGATCACCTGGTGTCACCAAAGGTTTCCTGATTCTTCAGTCAACTACGTAGTTGCAGATTTATTCGCCCTTCCAGCACAATGGCAGCTTGGGTTTGACTTTGTGTTTGAGTGCCGTAATATTCAAGCTTTGCCGTTAAATGTGCGTTCTGGTGCTATTTCTTCGGTTGCCTCTGTCGTGGCTCATAGTGGTGTAATTTTGTTGATTTCTTATCTTCGGGATATAGAAGTACAACCAAGTGGCCCACCTTGGCCGTTATCAGAATTAGAACTCAAACAGTTTGAAAGTTTAGGATTACAGGAAGTAGAAAAAACTGTATACCAGGAGTCTGAACAGTTTGATTTTAAGCAAGTGCGAATTGAATATCAAAGATCATCATTGGCTTAGGTTGCAGTTAGGGGAGATAATCAATTAGTCGGTCACACCTTTTGTATTTCTTTGGGGCGCAACCTACTACAACGGTGAGTTGATTCTACAGCCTCGCCAACGTTGGACACAAGAGCAACAGTTAGAATTACTTGACTGGCATCCAATGTTCACTGATAAGTGTCCAGAGTGCGGTTACAAGTTCGAGCCTGATTACACCTCAAGGGTGCATTGGGATTGCCCCAACTCAGAATGCGGTTGGATGGATGATTCAGTGTAAGGTGCGATCGCCCAGGCGCGTTGGTATAGCCATCCATCGCTCTTTCTTACTTCTTTGCACTTAATGCCTGCTGACTCAATTGCACCACAATATTTTGAGGCAATGGGTCTATGACAGCATCAGTTGGCAGTGATTGGATAAAAGCTGTCACCTCTTCTTGGGTTTTGTATTTCCCTTCACTCCAAGCTGAGGCTATTTGTTTAGCTACCTGATTAGCCTCATCTCGATTTTTATGGGCAGTAATACATTGAATATCATGTCCAGTAAATGATATCCATGTCTGCCAAACTCCCGTTACTGGATGTTGTACAATCCCTGTGGTCAGTTCATTATCCTCAAGCACTGATTTTTTCTTTGGGCGACCGAATCCTTTAAACATGGCTATATTGAGTAAACGCTATCTTTTCAGAATGCCCAGAATAAATGCAGCGATCGCAAACTGAGCAATATTTTAGTTATCTGCATCTGTTATCTTGAACCTATCCCACTAATCATATTTGTGCTGCAAAGCTTAGGCTTTTTGAGAACTGAAAACGAAAAATTAAGATTTTCAAGCACATTTTACGAAAAAATTAGGGATTTTTGGAATAGTGGGATAGGTTCTTCTATAAGTCATAGTTGAAATGAAAATCGCTGTAATATCTTTGTAGAATTGTAAGGAAAGCCCTTCTATGTTCTCTAGGCTAACTGAAGTTAGTCTGCAACACATAGAAGTGTACTTTGATTCTTGTGTTCCTAAGTTTACCTAGTCTGCTTTTCCAAACAAAAATACATGACAATTAATCTCCAAATTGATGAAGCGTTAATTCAAGAAGCTTTAGCTGTTAGTAATCAGCAAACAGAACGTGATGTCGTTGAACAAGCTTTACGTGAATATGTACAACGTCGTCAACAAGCGAAGGTAATAGAACTGTTTGGCACAATTGATTATGACGAGAACTATAATTATAAGCAACAGCGACACAAGAAATGAAAGTTGTTGTAGATACTTCCGTATGGTCATTAGCACTACGGCGTAACGCTTCACTACAAGCAGTACCCATTGTCAATCAATTGCGTGAGTTAATAGCTGATAATCGAGTTGTTTTGCTGGGTGCTGTACGTCAAGAAGTACTTTCAGGAATTCGTTATACTGAACAATTTACTCGACTTAGAGACTCGCTTCGTGCCTTTGATGACTTAGAACTAACAATAGAAGACTATGAATTAGCTGCTGAGTTTTACAATACTTGCCGCACTAATGGTATTCAAGGAGCTAACACTGATTTTTTAATCTGCTCAGTAGCTCATCGTCGTGGTTGGTACATTATGACAACTGATAAGGATTTTAAGAGTTTTCAGCCATATATTCCTGTGAGTTTACTGGAGTAATTACAACAACTCTCGCTAACCCCTGTCTTTTGATAAACCAAGCCCGTTTCTTTGATTCCTAACAAAATTGCGTATTTTAGAAAAAGCGTGTCACGCTCTCTTGGCAGCCAGGAGTGATCATTCAGGAGCGTTGGTGCAGTGATCGCCTCTGCAACTGTGACTTGAAGAAGATTTTGGACAGGTTTGGAAGAAGAAATTGGACAGGTTGCAGACTGAAATACTTATAACTTCGTTAAGGCATTAATCAAGCGATCATAAGTTTGGAAATAGAAAATGGACATAATACATAAAGTGGAAGAAGAAAATGGACATAATAACAGAAGTCAGTTTTAGCGAAATCAGCCTGTGGTCAACCTTTCAAGTCCCCCTGCTCTAAATTTACTGCCAATGGGCGATCGCCTATGAACAATCGTCAACCCAAAAAACGTCGCCTGAAACCCTTAGTTTTCCTTGATTTTATTTTTTGGACATTTTCAGAAGGTAAAGTTGGACATCTGTTTTTGAAAGGTAAAGTTGGACAACCTGTCCAAAATCTTCTTCAAGTCACAGCAACATCTGCAATTTGATACTCACATTCTCCCCGCCGTTGCCCCACGCTGCCTTTATAAGAGCGATGGCTGCGCCAACGCCAAAGGCGAACGCTACGCCTTTGCAGTGATTGGATTGCTGGTGGCAAAGCCAATGCATCTATAGTGCTACTTTTTCTTTAAACTGCTTCCCAGGAGAAAACGCAGGAACTTTGGTAGCCGGAATAGTCATTGTCTCTTGGGTTTTAGGATTACGCCCCTCACGCTCGGCACGTTCACGCCGCTCAAATGACCCAAACCCAACGAGCGTTATCTTCTCCCCGTTTGCTACAGCTTCGGTAACAACTTCTAAAAAAGCACTGATGATTCCATCAGCCTGCTTTTTTGTGACGTTGGCTTTGGCTGCTACAGCATCCACTAGTTCGCCTTTGTTCATAAATTCCCCTGAAGTATTGCAAATAAAGGAAATGTAGCATTACTAGCTCTTGTTAGCAAAGGGGAAAAGGAATAAAAATCACGCAGCATACCAAAATTAACAATGCACACCTACTGCTGTAGCGACTTTGAACTAAGGGGTACAGCCAGTTAAGTTTCAGGAGAGCATCTGCTGTAGTCGAACAGCCAATCTAAAGTTTGCGCTTTTTTCATGCAATTTCTGCGGTTTTGCACAAGGTTTACTATGGGAGCGACCAGTAGCAATCTAATAGGTTACATCAGTAGGACTTTCTATAGCCTTGGGGGTAGTTGGCTGCGGAATTAGAGTAAGGTGCGATGCGCTTTTTTGCAATCTTGAAAGCGATCGCGCGAGTGAACAATAGATATATGCAGTTGTGCAAGTATAAAAAGTTAGAAGACACGCAAAAATAAGTTGAACAATTTTACTTGGTAATTAAGGCTAACAGCTTATTTCAAATTAAATTTGCACTACTTATTTTTACGTGATGCCTTAAGTCTTTTAGCTTCAGTTTCCTTACGAAGAAATACTCTTCCTCTAGCTACTTAGTTTAATTAAAATATTTATTAAAAACTAATCTAGGCAGGAATGATTAGAGCAATTAGTGAACGCTTATCAAGTGATTGAACTTTGCCTACTTGACTAAGATCATTTACAACCCAGTCTAGTAATTTTCCAGCTTGCTCACGATATTGGTGTTCTCGACCTCGTAAACGAACAGCAAATTTGACTGAATCGCCTTTACTTAACCACCCAATTGATTGTTCAATGCGTAACTTATAATCAGCTACACCTATATTCAAACCAACCATAACCAAACTCTTTTATATACGATGTCTACTTTAAGGGGTTGCGACGCAGGAGCGTCGCTTACCTGCTCTGTCCCTAGGTTTCCTTACTCAGCGCCTCATTAGCAGCAACCATGTCCTGCGATCCACCAAGGAAGAAGCTCAAAATGTAAGGATTCAGGTGGCAAGGTCTTTACCCGGATTTCTCACAAGTGAGAAAAAATCATTGAGATGAGTAAAACTTAAAGTAAATTATTTTATACAACACTAAACTATAATCAACAACAGATTATGACAACGTGTAAACCGAAACTACAAAGACAAATATGATACATTCTAAACAATAAATACTAAAGCAAAGATTATTGAAAATGATAAATAGACAGCCTAAAGCTAGGGTTAAATCAATGAAATCTACCCAAGTTAAAGCTAATAACTATAATTCCAATTAGCTGAAAATCAACCAGAACAGTTTAGCCGAGATAAATAGCTGTAAGCTGTTGCAAAAATATTCTTGTATGGACAATCTCTACTAATAGCGATTAAAATATATCGGCTATTAACAGTAATAACGGCTCCCAATTTCAGTAACTTTGTACGAACAGTTCCAACAGTAGCATTTTTGAGTTCGCTTGTTGTTAAACATTGCTCTCGGAGAGCGTTTATCAAAATATAAGCAACAGAAGAAAACCACAGACGTAGTTGATTTCCAGCAAATGTATGAGTACTAGTTCTATCACTTTTTAGTGATAACTTCTGTTCTTTTAAACGATTCTCCATATCACCTCGTGGGCAATACTTCTGGGTATAAAGTCGTCCTGGAGGCACTAATTTAGTAGGGAGTGAAGTGACAACAAAACGAGTACTTACCCCTGACTTACTATACTCAATTTTTGAGACAACACGGCGATTACGGCTCCAAGATTTTAAAGTTTTATAATCAAGCGAACAATACCAAACTGAGTTATCAACAAAGGCTGCTGCTTGTTTTTTCAAGTCATCTGACGGAGTAAATAAAGTTTCAAAAAACTCTACTACAGTTTCCAGTTTTTGCGAATATTCAAGATAAGCCCGGTATTGGGTTGGTTGGGATAGTTGAATTAACCGACTATTCTGGGCTAACCCAAAGACATAATCTACTCCAACTTGAGATTCACACCAACTCATAATATCTTCTCTCGAATACGCACTATCTCCACGTACAATAATTTTCACATTATCCCAACGTAAACGTATTAGTTTTATTACTCGTTGCAATTCTGATAATGCACCCGACGCTGGATCTACATTAGAAGCACGAAGCTTTGCTGCAATTAAATGTTTACCGCAGAAAATATAAAGTGGAGCATAACAATATCCTCTATAATAAGGGTTAAAAAACACTTCTTCTTGATTGCCATGCACTAAATCATCAGTCACGTCCAAGTCTAAAATTATCTGTCGTGGTGCTTTGGAGTAGGATTCTAAAAATATTTCAACTAATAATTTCTCTATAGCTTCTGCATCATGTCCAATGCGATGATATCGACTTGATGCTCTTGATTCAACAGTTTCTGGACAGTGTTCGATACGATTTAAAGTGCTTTTACCTGCTAGGACTGGTAGTTCTTTTTCTGAACCCATTATTTTCCCTAGCGCCAGGATAAACATTGGATCGTGACGCAGTTCCTCGTGGTCGTTTAAGTCTTCATAACCCATTATCAAACCATATATTCTCTGCGTGATTAGGCTTTCTACTGAATGGTCAATTCTATTGGAATCTCGGTAATCTTTAAAACATCTTGCTACTCGCGATGTAATTTCTCTTTTTCGGTCTAGCTCCGCAATTAAAGTCAATCCTGCATCTGATGTTACCCTCTCACCCTTGAAATTAACTACGACTGGACATGATTTAACTTGTTCAAATTTGAACTGTTCCGGTATACAATCTGTTTTCTGAGGGGTCATGCTTAAAACTGCTGGAATTCATGTGCAATAGATATTTTGGCAGTTTTTGACTCCTCTTTTCTCCGGCTTTGTGAGAAATCCGGGTTTACCAAGCCTTGCATTGTTGGGTCAGGGCTGAATTTCCACAAGCTTATTTGCAATAGCTAGAAGTTAATGCAAAAAGCCAATGAAGAAATACAGGTTTTATGAAAACTAAAAATGACCTTTTCTACATATCGCGAAAAGTCAGAACCGTAACCGAACCGTATTAATGCCACTCCTGCAATTTTCGTAAAAGCCGCCTACGGGGGTAAGGTACTTGCCGGGAATAAAATGCCCAGCTATCGAAGAGCGACCTTTGGGGCGAAAGCACACAGTCTACTCATCTAACGATAATATCCTTGATACGGCATTTGCATTTTATTTATTGGATCTCTGTAAATGCATTAGTCATCAAGAATAGCGCATTGTCTACACAATTTTTGAGGGTAAACTGGGAGGAATTGTAGAGACAAACCTATTCAGCTTCTTTCCTTCACAGACACCTGCTTGGCGAGAAAAGCTTGTTCAACTCGGAGTTGGTACTGCACTAATAATGCACAAGAAACTACAAACTTCAGTCTTGGAAAATGCTATATAAGTGGCAATTAGTGACAAATATTTGTATTTTATCTCATTAGGTACAGGATATAAATATCATAATATCATCCCTTAGCTAGATTATACATTATCTCGCTCGATTTACTGTAGTTTAAACTAATCCTGAATAATTTAATTTAGGATTTAGTTGAAATTCTAATACTTTAAGAATAAAAAAATTAATATTTAAATGAAGAATAAAATGTTTTTAAATCAAGAGAAAATCTACGTATTTATATTACGATGGCATAAAGCTATCAAGCCACTTAAACAGTATTCAAGTAAGGCTTTTGCCTTATTGATTGTTGTGGGTTTGAGCTTGAGTTTAATAATTTCTGCTTGTTCTTCAAATAATTCAGCGATTTCTGCATCTATGCCGTCATTTAGCATAGGTCAAGACCCAGAAAAAGTAGTTCGTATTGGTCATCAGAAGTTTGGTTCTCTGAGTCTTTTAAGGGCAAAGGGAGATTTAGAGGAAAAGTTGAAATCAATGGGTTTGTCGGTGCGATGGAATCAATTTCCAGCTGGGCCTCAACTCTTAGAAGCTTTGAATGCTGGTCAGCTTGACTTTGGACACGCAGGAGAAACACCTCCTATATCTGCTCAAGCAGCTGGGGCGCCTTTGCTTTATGTTGCCAGTTCGCCTCCTAATCCAAAAGGCGAAGCAATTCTAGTCCCAAAAGATTCTCAAATTCGCAATATTGCTGACCTAAAAGGTAAAAAAGTTGCCTTAAATAAAGGCTCAAATGTCCATTATCTAGTTGTACAAGCATTGGCAAAAGCTAATTTGAAATATACCGATATTCAACCAGTCTTTATTCCTCCAGCTGATGCTAGAGCAGCATTTGAGCAAAAAGAAGTAGATGCTTGGGCGATTTGGGATCCATATTTTGCTGCTGCCCAACAAGCTACAGGGGCGCGAATACTTACAGATGCTACAAATATAGTCGAAAATCGGGAGTTCCTTTTTGCTTCTCAAAGCTTTGCCAAGAACCACTCTGACCGCCTGAAAGTTGTTTTAGAGGAAATCGAAAAAGTAGATGAATGGGCAAAATCTAGACCAGAAGAAGTTGCACAAATACTCTCACCTTTAATTGGGATTGATACTGGTGTTTTAGAGCAGGTAGCAAAAAGAAGAGCTTATGGCTTAGAGCTAATTACCGAGGAAGTTGTTGCTTATCAACAAAGGCTTGCTGATACTTTTTATCGTCTGAAATTGGTTCCTAAAAAAATTGATGTCAGTCAAGTAGCTATGGTATCCGATCATCAGCCTAATTAAAACTGTTTACAAGCGACATAAGCGATGGGCTACACCCCACCGTAGGCGATAAGCGAAGCTTAAGCCTTCTCCTTTGGAGACGCTAGCGCGGACGGCTATCGCATTCTTGACAGTTATAGCTCAAACATTTAAGGAGTCGAGTATCAATGGAATTATTTTGGTTTATTCCAACCTACAGTGACGGGCGCTATCTCGGAACGGCAACAGGAGGGCGTACTGCTACTTATCCATACTTGCGTCAAATCGCTCAAGCTGTCGATCATTTAGGCTATACGGGTGCTTTACTTCCCACAGGACGCTCATGTGAAGACGCTTGGATTATCGCATCGTCCTTAATTGCAGTAACTCAACAGATGCGTTTTTTAGTAGCAATTCGTCCAGGGCTGTCGTCTCCTGGCATGGCAGCACGGATGGCAGCTACACTTGACCGCATATCCAATGGGCGCTTGCTGATAAATGTTGTGACGGGAGGCGATCCGGTGGAATTAGCTGGAGATGGGGTTCATCTTAACCACACAGCCCGGTATGAGTTGACAGATGAGTTTCTGTCCATTTGGCGAGCAATTATGGCTGGTGAAGAAGCCAACTTCAGCGGTGAATATTTCCAAGTCAAAGGCGGTAAGCTACTTTTTCCTCCTGTACAAAAGCCTTATCCTCCTTTATGGTTTGGCGGATCATCACAAATTGCCCAGCAAATTGCAGCTAACCACATTGATGTGTATCTGACTTGGGGAGAACCACCGCAGCAGGTAGCTGAGAAAATTAACGCAGTTCGGAAGTTAGCGGCCGAACAAGGTAGAACTTTACGTTTTGGGATTCGTTTACATATCATTGTGCGGGAAACCGAGAGCGAAGCCTGGGATGCTGCCAACGACTTAATTAAATATGTCGATGAAGAAGCGATCGCCAAAGCTCAAAAAGTTTATGCTCGTTTAGATTCCGTTGGGCAACGCCGGATGACGCAACTCCACAGTGGGAGTCGTGAGGCACTAGAAGTCAGCCCTAATCTCTGGGCAGGAGTTGGGCTGGTGCGGGGTGGCGCAGGTACAGCCTTAGTAGGAGACCCCGATACTGTCACTGCAAGGATATTAGAATACGCCGAACTGGGAATTGAAACTTTTATTCTTTCGGGATATCCGCATTTAGAAGAAGCTTCTCGAGTCGCTGAATTGCTCTTTCCCCGCTTACCGCTTGCGAATTTACATAGTACAGCACAACAACACGTATTAAGTCCTTTTGGTGAAATTGTCGCTAACCAAGATTTTCCTAAACAACAACCTACCGCGCAAGGAGCTTCAAGATGAAAAAAAGCCGATTTTCTCAACTAGGGTTTCGGCAGCTAAAACCTTGGATTGTGCCGATTGTTCTAATTATTCTTTGGCAAATACTGGTGAAATCCGGTTGGCTTTCTACAAGAGTATTGCCTGCGCCTTCTGATGTAATACTTGCAGGAATTCGTTTAGCCCGTTCTGGGGAACTATGGCGAAACTTGATTATCAGTACAATCCGAGCTGTGATCGGATTTTTGCTGGGAGGTAGTATTGGGTTTGGTTTAGGATTACTGAATGGATTGGCTCGTCCAGCAGAAGAGTATTTGGACACTTCAGTGCAGATGATTCGGAATATTCCTCACTTAGCGTTAATTCCACTTGTAATTCTGTGGTTTGGCATTGGCGAAGAAGCTAAGATTTTCCTTGTGGCATTGGGAGTGTTCTTTCCGATCTATCTCAATACCTTTCATGGAGTTCGCACGGTCGATCCAGAACTGATTGAAATGGCGAAATCCTACGGCTTGCATGGCTGGTCTTTATTTAAGCGAGTCATTTTCCCAGGCGCATTGGGTTCGATTATCGTTGGTTTGCGTTATGCCTTGGGAATTATGTGGCTAACCTTGATTGTTGCTGAAACAATCACACTTGACTCTGGCATTGGGTATATGGCAATGAACGCTCGTGAGTTTATGCAAACCGATGTCGTTGTCTTGAGCATTTTGCTTTATGCTTTGTTGGGCAAGTTAGCAGATGTCGCTGCCAAAGCTTTAGAAAAAAAATGGTTAAGGTGGGACTCTAATTACCAAGCTGCCTAAAGTTTATCTGCCTTTTTTAAATAGAAGGTTTGAAGGAAAACTTTAATTTTCCTGCTTCCTGGTGTACCCAGAGCATAACAGCTAGTTATTTTCAAAATTCTGTTGTAGTTTTTAAAGAGGTTTGTGAAGATGGTACTTCTACAAGGCGCAGAGGTAAAAGTGATGGGTCTGACAAAGACCTATGGTAGTAATCAGGTATTGCAGAGTCTTGATTTAGAGATAGTACCAGGAGAGTTTATTGCGATCGTTGGACGCAGTGGTGGCGGTAAAAGCACACTTCTGCGGATGATAGCTGGGTTTGAACATCCCAGTGATGGTGGAGTTTTAATCGACGGGCAACCACTGCGCGGGCGTAATCGCAATGCGCGAACAATGTTCCAAAATGCCCGCCTCTTGCCGTGGGAGAATGTTCTAGGAAACGTGGGATTAGGATTGAACAAAAAAGACTGGCGGCAAAAGGCAGAGAAGGCATTAGAGCAAGTAGGTTTAAAAGAAAAAGCTAAGGATTGGCCGACCGTTCTTTCAGGAGGACAAAAGCAGCGAGTGGCACTCGCTAGGGCTTTAGTCAGAGAGCCGCGCTTATTAATGTTAGATGAACCGCTTGGTGCTTTGGATGCTATGACTCGCATTGAGATGCAGCGACTAATTGAAAAAATCTGGCAGGAACAAAAATTTTCGGCGTTTTTAATTACTCATGATGTGGATGAAGCGGTAACGCTAGCTGATCGCATAATACTCATTGAAGATGGTAGAGTCACAATGGATCAGCGCATATCACTACTACGTCCTCGCAAACGCAAAGACCCAGAATTTATCGCTCTGGCAGAAGAAATCTTAGAGCGGGTTATGGGTGATGAAGCAGGTCTAATTAATGGAGAAGGAGAAAAAGTTCAACAGTTAGTACACACCTAAGACCGCCATGAATCCTAGTTTTTTAACTGCCCATACTCCAACCACGATCGCTATTGTTGGCGGAGGTTTTAGTGGTTCTCTAGTCGCTACCCACCTATTGAAAACTGCCAGCCAACCCCTCACCATTAAACTGATTGAGCGCAGCGAGCAAATCGGCAAGGGAATTGCCTACAGCACAGATACCAACTGTCATTTGCTGAATGTATCGGCAGGCAACATGAGTGCATTTGCCCACGATCCAGGGCATTTGTTACGTTGGCTTCAGCACAACCGCGATGAGTTAACAGCATTTTTTTCAGAAGAAGTCAATGCCAGTACCTTCATACCTCGTAAGGTTTATGGTTTATACATTCAATCGGTTTTAGCAGAAGCAGAAGCCACAGCACCTAGTGATGTGCGACTAGAACGCTTGACCGATGAAGTGGTAGGAGTACAGCCTGAAGAAAAAGGCGCAATGATTTCTCTACGTAGTGGTCGCTGTTTTGCCGCAGACAAAGTTGTGTTGGCATTGGGGAATTCACCTTCTGTACCCCCCGCCATACAAAACGCCAACAATAATGATGATTATCTACGGAATGCTTGGTCAGCCGATGCCCTAGCAGAGCTTGATGCTGATGCGCCTGTGTTGCTAATTGGTACAGGACTGACGATGGTGGATATGGTTTTATCTCTGAGCGATCGCCAACATCGGGGTAAAATTTATGCTGTGTCCCGACGGGGATTATTTCCCCTCAAACATCAAGCGGCTCAACCTTATCCCTGCTTCTTGACGCTAGAAAATTCACCAAAGAGTGTGCGCTCCTGGTTACGTCGGCTGCGTGCCGAGGTGGAAGTTGCGGCTACCCAAGGCTACGACTGGCGAGCAGTAATTGATTCTCTGCGTCCGATGAATCAGAAAATCTGGCAAAAACTACCGACCGAGGAACAGCAGCGTTTTTTGCGTCATCTGACACCCTATTGGGATGTGCATCGTCACCGTATTGCCCCAAAAGTGGCCGATGTTGTAACCCAAATGCTGGATTCTGGTCAACTCACCATTGCCGCCGGACGAATTCGAGAATATCAAGCTTTGCCGGACGGTGTGGCAGTGACCGTGTGCCAGCGCAAAAGCCAAACTAATAATATCTTGCACGTTCAAAGAGTGGTGAATTGTACAGGGGTAGCAGCAGATTATCGCCGATCACCTCATCCTTTGATTACTGATTTGCGATCGCAAAAATTAATTCGCCCTAATGCCATCGGTTTAGGATTAGATACAGATACCCACGGTGCTTTATATGCAGTAGACGGTAACGTTTCGATGCTGCTTTATACCTTGGGAACCCCGCGCAAGGGCGACTTGTGGGAAACTATCGCTGTACCAGAATTACGGGGACAGGCACAGGAATTATCTAAGGCGTTGTTGCAGTCGCTACCAGTGCGTGTGCGGAGTATTCCGACGATGCCTTTGTTAAGTGATGGCAGTGCAGAGATCCCGCAGTCAACTTTCCTATTTCGGCAATTTTTTGACACTGCAACGAGTAGTTATACTTACTTAATAGGCGATCAGCACACAGGAGATGCTGTTCTAGTTGATCCTGTATTAGAGCAAGTTGATCGCGATTTGGAATCATTGGATGAATTGGGATTAAAGCTACGCTACTGTCTAGAAACTCACCTTCATGCCGATCACATTACAGGGGCAGGCAAACTCAGGCAAAAAACAGGCGCTCAGGTGATTGTTCCCAAAAATACTGTTGTGACAAAAGCCGATCGCTCCCTTGTCGGTGGCGAAATTCTAAAGGTAGGGTCGGTAATCATCGAAACAATTTTCACACCAGGACACAGCGCCAGTCACATAGCATATTTGGTGAACAAAACCCATTTGTTAACTGGTGATGCCTTATTTATTCGTGGTTGTGGACGCACAGATTTTCAGGGAGGTGATCCTGGAACTTTATACGATGTGGTAACACAACGCTTATTTACCTTGCCAGATGATACCTTGGTATATCCTGCCCATGACTATAAAGGACGCACTGTTTCTACCATTGGCGAAGAAAAGCGGCTTAATCCCAGATTTAGCGATCGCAGTCGCAGCCAATTCATTACAATCATGAACAATCTTAAATTGAGTTATCCTCAGAAGATGAATGCAACAGTACCTGCGAATGAATACTGTGGAGATTTTATCCCTCAAGGAAGCTTAGACACTATTACGAATTCGGTAACAGATGAAGAACACAAACAAATAGAACTCACAGTTATGACTAATACAGAAATTTACAATGATTACTTTGCTATGTATATTTAGAACAGGCGAAAATGAAATTATTTTATAAACTTCATGATACTTAATTATCTACATTTACCGCCAGAAAGTCCTCTATGATCATTACCTAATCTCTTGATTACACTTTATATTTCTGCAATTTCTCCAGCATTTAAAGAACGCATTGCCGCTTTGTTTCTCGATAATCTAAAGCGTTACCAAGCCGATCAGCCTTGATGAAATGTAGTCAATTAGCAAGCAGGATATTAAACAAACTCCTGACTTTTCGTCAAAATAAGCGAAAGCGATATTTTTGCAGTCAGGAGAATTTCAACCTTCTACTTGCTCTATCTCTACACCCGTTCCTTGGTTTAGTTCTATAAACTTTGGCCCCGCGATTAGAACTACGATCATCATTAAAATACTCGTCACCATGATAATGCTTACCACACTGGGATCGTCAAAATTACTTGTACCTACTAATAATGCTGCTGCAAAATTGCGTTGGGCTGTTCCGACTCCTAGCACTCTTTGAGTGTCAATACTAGGCCCACCTAAAAGATAACCAACACTAAAGGAAAAGACAATAAATACCGCACAAACAAAGATTGCACCTGTTTGTAACAAACCGATAATGTCGGTGGTGTGAATTATTAATCTGACTGCCAACCCTAAAAGTAATCCTGCATTAGATAATTTGGATAAAATAGGCTGAATAGTCGGAACGATCGCTGCAAATTGGTTTTTGATGGATAGTCCAATTACTAAGGGAATGACCATCATCATTAACAAGGGTTTTGCAATATCCCAAGAGTTAATTTGCACACCTTGCACCACTAAGGGCAGTACCATTGGCATATAAAAAATAGTGCCAAGCATCAGCAATATCATTAATCCTACAGAAAAGGCTATATTACCCTTAACTATTTGAGCAAGTTTAGGCAAAGCTGGCGGGCCTGATGCAACCGCCATGATGAGTAAACCATCTTTAAGTCCTTCACTCAGAGGCACTATTTGTACCAGCAAATAGACAAAAACTGGCACCAATACAAAATTTGTTAGCAAAGACAAGATGACAAGCCTGGGGCTGCGGAGTGGTTCCCAAATTTGTTGTATTGTTAGGCTTAAACCTGCACCTAACATAGTGAACACAATAAATGTGAATAATGCAAGTTTGTCGATTATTACTAATATTTCATTCATAATTTATCAGGGTTATTGGGAATTGGGCAGGCAGTGCATTACTGGTTGTTAAAGTTGTGCAAACTGCCGTCATTGGGCATTGGAAAACTGAGTGAGGATTTAAGAGTTTTTTTCCTGCAACTTCCTCCGCTTCCTCATTTCTATGCCCCCTTGAGGTAAGCGCAAAGCACACGCTCCGCGAACGCAGTCGCCTGCTAAGGGAAAGCGCTAAGGCGTAGCTTGCTTTCCCGTAGGGTATAAGCCGGGAAATCCGTTCAACGCAGTAGCTCCTCTCCCGTAGCGCTGTCTCACCATGCTTTATTCTTGATTACTTCAACTCCAGGCTGACTTGTTGTAAGTTACCAGTGAAGGCAAACGGTGCTTGATAGGTGTCAACAACGGGAGTACCTGTGTCTCTCCCAACATCAAAGGTTTCGTCTAGGGCTAAACGGTAAGCGATGGTTTTATCAACTCGACCCTCTGCTACCTGCTGGTCATTGATGAATAGTTTGCCGATGCCACCTGCACCTACACCACCGTCATAATCAAAGTTGAACCGGATTGTAGATTTACCCGGAAGCAATTTTTCTCTTGATTGGATGATGTAGTGGGCTGTATTGGTATAGTTATAGGCGTAGGTAGGCTTGCCATCCGCAAGGAAAAAACTCCAACCAGCAAAGCGGCCGCCTTGAGTCAACAGGACACCTTCTGCCCCATTTTCTGGAATTTCTACATTAGCTGTAATACTGAAGGAACGATTTTTGAGATTTGGAGCGCTACCTTCGGGAATGCCAACTGTACCTGGATAGTAGGTGAATGTTGTGCGTCCTCTGGTGAGGCTGGGACGAATTTTAACATCAAACCTTTCAACAATGCGATCGTCTAGTGGTAAGACGTTATGCTTCTGGGCTTCTTTTAAAAACAACTTTTGCAGTTTTTCTAGCTTCTCTGGGTTTTCCTTGGCTAGATTATTCGCCTCGCTAAAATCTTCGGCAATGTTATACAGTTCCCACTTATCTGTATCAAAGTTGCCTTTTACTTGCCGTTCCCAAGGTAAGCGACCATGACGCGCCGCCGCTACCCAACCGCGATCGTAAATGGCTCGGTTGCCCAGCATCTCGAAATACTGGGTTTGGCGATGGGAGAGAGCGTCAGCTTGGCCAAAGGTATAAGCAAGGCTAGTGCCTTCAATTGGTTGCTGCTTGACACCATTCACTTCTTTCGGGACAGTAATTCCCGCTACTTCTAAAATAGTGGGGGTAATGTCAATGACATGATGGAATTGGCTACGGATGCCTCCTTGGTCTTTAATATTTGCGCCCCAGGAAATTACCAAGGGGTTGCGAGTGCCGCCAAAGTGAGAGGCGATTTGCTTTGTCCATTGGAAGGGAGTGTTAACTGCCCATGCCCAAGCAGCAGGAAAATGGTTGAATGTTTTGGGGCTACCCAAGTCATCATAGGCAGCTAGTAGTTGTTGCAGATTTTCAGGTACACCATTGAAAACTTGGAGTTCGTTGACGCTACCTGTTAATCCGCCTTCTGCACTAGCACCGTTATCTCCGACAACGTAAATTACTAAGGTGTTATCCAGTTCACCCAGTTGGTCAATGGCATTAATTAGCCTACCTACTTCATAATCTGTATGACCTAAAAATCCAGCAAATACTTCGGCCATGTGGGCATAGAGTTTTTGCTGTTCTGCTGAGAGGGAATCCCACGCTGGCAGTTCTTGGGGACGGGGGGTGAGTTGGGCATTGGCAGGAATTACACCCAGTTGTTTTTGACGAGCAAAGCTTTCTTCGCGTAATTTATCCCAGCCTTGGTCAAATTTGCCTTTGTATTTATCAATCCACTCTCTGGGGGCGTGGTGAGGTGCATGGGTAGCGCCGGTGGCAAGATAGCCGAAAAAGGGTTTTTCTGGAGCAATGGATTGTTGGTTGCGAATCCAGGCGATCGCATGGTCTACTAAGTCAGGAGTCAGATGATAATCTGGCTTGTTGGGTTTGTCTACACGTTTAGTATTTTCTATTAAAGCCGGACTCCACTGGTTAGTATCACCACCAAGGAAGCCGTAAAAGTGCTCAAATCCCAATCCTGTAGGCCAGCGATCAAAAGGCCCGGCTGCACTAGTTTCATAGTCTGGAGTGTTATGCCATTTACCGAAAGCAGCTGTGTTATAGCCATTTTGTCGCAGTATTTCGGCAACCGTGGCAGCACTCTTGGGCAAAATCGTTGTGTAGCCAGGATAACCTGTAGCTAATTCCTCAACTACACCTGTATTGACTGAATGGTGGTTGCGTCCAGTTAACAAAGCTGCCCTGGTAGGCGAACACAGGGCTGTGGTGTGAAATTGGTTGTAACGTAATCCTCTTTCGGCTAGGTGCGTCAAATTTGGAGTGTCTACCGGGCCGCCAAAGGTACTGGCTTGTCCAAAGCCCACATCATCGAGAATTACTAGCAAGACGTTGGGTGCTTTGGCTGGGGCAGTGATAGGTTGGGGAAAGTCTGGTTGTGATTCTTTGTAGGTGAGGCCGATTTTACCCTTAAACTCTGGCAAGGGCAAGGGTAAAACCTCAGATGTAGCTGCTAGGGCGGGGCCATTGACCATCAACAAAGTGCTGAGCAAAGATAAAACGATCGCCTTGGCAATTTTTGGAAACAAATTCCAGTGCTTGAATTCAAACTTCATTCTTCATCCTTTCTATCGTCAGGTTCTTCACTAAGCGAAATCCGATATGAGTGGTTCCCGTATCAGGCGCTTGAGATTCTCGTGCAGCTGGACGGAAGCGGCTGCAATAGTTAGGCGCACACAAATAAGAGCCACCTTTAATGACGTGTAGGGCTTTCTCGGTGGGTTTGTTGGGGTCAAAACTTTGTTCTGTACCTGTAGGATTAATACTGTGGTTTTTATGGTTGTGTACTGGCATAAACCAATCGGATGTTAATTCCCAAACATTACCTGTCATGTCATAAAGGCCATAACCGTTGGGTGGGAAAGAGCCAACGGGGGCAATACCCGTATAACCATCTTTTTTGGTATTGAAAAAGGGAAAGATTCCTTGCCAGGTGTTAGCTTTTTTCTCAGAATACTGGTCACCCCAATCATAAGTTGCACCATTTAACCCACCACGGGCGGCGTGTTCCCACTGGGCTTCAGTGGGTAGTGATTTTCCTGCCCATTGGGCGTAAGCTACAGCATCTTCGTAGGCAATATGAACGACTGGATAGTTGTCTTGATGTGCGATACCTGCGGTGGGCTGCGCCAACTCACTTTTTCTTCCAAATGGATGTCGCCAATTCGCCCCAGTCTGCCAATGCCACCAACTGAGTTGTTTTGCTCCTGGTTGTACTATTGCAAAAACTAAGGAACCGGGTAATCTCTGCTCATCTGATAATTCAGGAAACAGTTCCTTTGATAAAGGACGCTCTGCAACTGTTACATAACCTGTTGCTTTGACAAACTCTGCAAATTGTGAATTTGTTACTTCATACTTATCGATACAAAATGAATTAATTTTTACCTCTTGAGCTGGAAGTTCTTCTATGAAACCAGAATTATCTGACCCCATTGTGAATATCCCACCTGGAATCATTGCCATTTCTGGGGGACAGGGATTTACGCTAGTGGCAAAGGCGGGAGTAATAAGTGTGATTACTATTGCTATAAGCAATAACAGTAATAAAAAACTTTTTCTTAACACAGTGGTGTGTACTGTTAATAAAAAGAAATTAAAATTCAGACTAAATATTGCTAATACATTTATCAGGTAAAGTTGATAAATATAAATGGAGTTATTAATAGGCGCAAATATAGCAATTCTTAATCAAAAATTACTATTAAATATGAACTATTTTCAAAAACTTTAGTTTACTCATATGTATTCTACTTTATATCGATAGAATTACCGTATTTAATTAAGATATTGATAACCTACCTCTTAAGCAAAAATAAGTCAAGAATTTTGTTGGCTGTCACGATTTAACCTGACAATTGACAGCTGATTCGTAAACGACGTTGAGATTTTCCGCGACATCACAGCTGCTAGATGCCGCAGTTTCATCAAGCAGCAGTACTAGTAAGGCACATTACCAGTACAAGAGCAGTTACCAGAGGAAGTTTACATCACTGACAACGAAATCATGTCCCAGATTTTCGTTGAATGTGAGAAATTCGGCTTTGAAATCCTCAATGATGGGATTTACCACAACTGTGTAAAACTGGGGCAAGTAGCAGGAGTTGCGCTCGTTGCCCACGCCGTACTACTTGCAATCAGCTTGGGAGGATGTCAGTGGTACGGATATCAAGAAGCAGCAATAGTTTTAGCCAATGTTGTATCAATCGCTCTATCCCAATTTGGCTTTTGTTTAATTAGTCCCAGACGGGTAAGTAATTGGGACTGGTTGATTAATTCTTGGCGATACTCATCATTTGGAGGTTCAAATATTAGGTTTCGACGACCTAAAGTTAAGCTAGCTGCTTCTGGTGATAATTTGTTTTCTTTAACCAAAATATTTACTGCTGCTTGACGGTTGTCTTTTGCCCAAGTTAATGCCTGCTTATAGGCTTGTAAAAACTTTTGTACAGCCTCTGGGTTTTTTTCTATGTAATCTATGCGTCCAAATAAAGCCACATAATTTAATTGGTATCCTTCTCCATCAACTAAGGGTACTACTTCTTTTGCAACTTCAGCACTAGCGTAAAATGGATCCCATGTCCCCCAGACATCGATCGCTCCTGATAACAATGCAGCTCCACCTGCATCATTCTCAATTTGCACCCACTTAACATCATTCTCTTTCAAACCAGCGCGTTCTAGAACTTTCCCTGCAAAATAGTAGCTCTTTCCAGATGGGTTGCCGAGTTTTTTACCTTTTAAATCAGCAATTGTTTTGATAGGTGAGTTAGGCAAAACCAACAAAGCATGGGTTTTTGGGCTGCGCTCAACTAAGGCAATTATACGAATAGGTTGTCCAGATGCGATCGCCGCTACTGGTGTCCCTCCTAAACCTAAATCTATAGCACCAGCAGATATTGCTTCTGTTACTGGTTTGAGTGATAACAAGCGACGAAATTCAAAATTAGTGGATTGTCCTGCAA